>CAYLPD010000011.1:11868-36999 GCA_964385515.1 uncultured Bdellovibrionales bacterium | reverse complement strand
CACACCAGAGGTTCGTTCTTTCCGGTCCTCTCGTACTAGGAAAGAGTTCTCTCAAGTCACTTAACGCCTACAGCAGATAGGAAACCAACCTGTCTCACGCATGATACCACCCATTCCTGAGTGCATTGGACTATAGCTTATGGGGAGAGGTTATAGATGTTAGGGATTAGAGATTAGAAAATTTCTAAATCCTTTACTATCACCACTATCCACGCTGACGTTTAGTCTCTACGGGTGTTACTCATTGTAATCTTTAAAGATTACAACTTTTACTTCCCTCGGTATTGCCCTTTTCAACTCTTCACTACAAGCTACCAGCTCATAGCTACAAGCTATTCTTGGGTTTCACCGAAATAAGTCAGCTTGTTCCTTTTTCCCACCGTACAGTGAAAGAAAGGACCGCCGTGATGCGATTGATTTCTATCGATTGTTTCAAAGACGAAAATTGTTGTAGATGTCGTTTACACTTCCTCGGATTCAAACTGCAAAAGTTCCTTTTGCGCCAAGCAAAATTTGCCCAGAGCAAAAAGCTCTTTTACGGTTTGAACCCAGCTCGCGTACCGCTTTAATTGGCGAACAGCCAAACCCTTGGGAGCTTCTCCACCCCCAGGATGCGATGAGCCGACATCGAGGTGCCAAACCCTATCGTCGATATGGACTCTTGGATAGGATCAGCCTGTTATCCCCAGGGTAACTTTTATCTGATGATCTTCCACACTCCTACGAGTGATGGTCGGTTCACTAACTTCCACTTTCGTGACTGATCGACTGATGAGTCTTTCAGTAAAGCAGGCTTGTGCGTTTGCGCTATCGGCCCGATTTCCATCCGGGCCTAGCCTACCTTTGTAAACGCCTCCGTTGCTTTTTAGGAGGCGACCGCCCCAGTCAAACTACCCGCCAGGCACTGTCCCCCCGCCGGATTACGGCGGCAGGTTAGAATTAGAATTCTTGCAGGGTGGTATTCCAGTGTTGACTCCACGCAGACCTGAACCCGCGCTTCAACGTCTCCCACCTATGCTCGGCAACAAAAACTCTAAGTCAATACCAAGTTGTAGTAAAGCTCCATGGGGTCTTTTCGTCTTGCTGCAGGTCGACGGCATCTTTACCGTCATTGCAATTTCACCGGGATGTTCGTTGAGACAGTTTTCAAGTCATTACACCTTTCATGCGGGTCAGAACTTACCTGACAAGGAATTTCGCTACCTTAGGACGATTATAGTTATCGCCGACGTTCACTGGCGCTTCGGGGATTGGCGTGAACCGCTCCCGTTAACGTTCCAGCACTGGTCAGGTGTCACCCCCTATACTTCCCCTTGCGGGTTTGCAGAGAGCTGTGTTTTTGGTAAACAGTTGCTTGAAAAACTTTCGCTGCGCCCGACCTTGCGATCGGGAAGACATATCGCGAACTTACGTCTAGCTTTTTTGCCTAGTTCCTTAACGAATGCTCTCCCGTTCATCTTAGGCTACTCGCCCAGTCCACCTGTGTCGGTTTGCGGTACGGATGCACGCATACATAACTGAGAAGCTTTTCCTGGCACCGTGCTCTCTTTCCTTCGTCCCGCCGAAGCGGGACCACGCCTATTTCCATCGGATACGCGCCATGCGGATTTGCCTACATGACATCCTCAGAAACACGACCCCAATCCAATAAGGGGCAAAAGATACAACGATGCGTCACTCCTTCGAATATGCGCACAGTTCAGGAATATTAACCTGATGTCCATCGACTACGCCTTTCAGCCTCGCCTTAGGACCGACTAACCCTGGGGTGATCACCATGGCCCAGGAAACCTCGGACTTTCGATGTGTGAGGATCTCACTCACATTGCGGTTACTCATTCCAACATTCTCACTTCCATGCGCTCCACGGTTGGTCGCCCTTCCGCTTCGGTGCACATGGGACGCTCTCCTACCACTTACAGACATCATTGAGGAGGCGAAGGATACATTGTATCTTCACCAAAAATTTGAGAAATTTCCTTCATGATGAAGGAGTGGAGCGCCTAACGGGTCTCGAACCCGCAACCTCTTCCTGGACCAGGAAGCACTCTACCAATTGAGCTATAGGCGCGCCGTCTTTCCTCAATGATGTCTGTAAGTCCGTAGCTTCGGTACTATGCTTAGCCCCGTTACATTGTCGGCGCAGAATCTCTAGATGAGTGAGCTATTACGCACTCTTTAAAGGGTGGCTGCTTCTAAGCCAACCTCCTCAGTGTCTATGAGTTTCCACTTCCTTTCCCACTTAGCATAGATTTAGGGACCTTAGCTGACGATCTGGGCTGTTTCCCTTTTGTGCTACGAGCTTAGCCCCGTAGTACTGACTGCCCTGTTCGCTATCTCGAGTATTCGGAGTTTGGTTGAGACACCTACGCTTGCGCGCGGAATCTCATCCAGTAGCTCTACCCCTCGGATAGATATACACAGGACGCTAGCCCTCAAGCTATTTCGGAGAGAACCAGCTATTGCCGAGCTCGATTGGAATTTCTCCCCTACACTCAAGTCATCCCCTCGTGTTGCACAGCGAGTGGGTTCGGGCCTCCACGTGGTTTTACCCACGCTTCACCCTGCTCAAGTGTAGCTCGCCCGGCTTCGGGTCTTGTCCATACGACTGTTTGGAGCATGCACCAAACATCCATTTTCTGCTGCGAATCGAAAAATTTCGGCTGCAAATCTTTCAGCGCTCCTCAGCGTAGCCTTTCCATTTGCTACGCTTCGTCTCGCTTCACGATTTTCGCTCGAATTTTTCGTTTCTCGCAACGAAATAGATCCTTAGTGCATGCTCCGGCGGCCTATTCAGCCTCGCTTTCACTGTGTCTCCGGAACTCATCATCCCTTAGACTTGCCGTACAGAACAAACTCGTTGGATCGTGCTGCAAAAAGCACGCCGTCACGGATAGCACTTTAGCCTCAACCTTCTTCGGATTGATGACTAAAAAGCTGCTCTTCAATTCACGGTAATCACGATGCTCATCTTGCCATCGTCTCCGATCTCCAACTTCACAAAAAGCTGCCCAACCTGTTGATCTCCTGCTTGAAGATACATCCAGGCGTTTAGCCGATTCGCCCCGGCTTTTCCATGGGGACGACTGTTCTTACCAGAACCAGAAATCCTGGTTCCAGCTGGTAGTTGAAGTTCGGTCCGAATTTCTTTCTTAATCACTTCGTTCTCCTTTGTTGAGGACAAAGTGCTATCCGCTCCGACTCTTTGTTAGCAGAGAGTTTCAGTTCTATTTCACCTCCCTTTCGGGATACTTTTCACCTTTCCCTCACGGTACTAGTTCGCTATCGATCTTATGCAATGTTTAGCCTTGGAAGTTAGTGCTCCCAGATTCAAACGGGGTTTCTCCGGCCCCGCCCTACTTAGGAACTGATGCATCAGCGACAATACGTTTTCGGATACGGGACTATTACCCCCTGTGGTGGTTCTTTCCAGAACCTTCTCCTAACGTTTGTCGGTGACCCCGATCGATCGAGTCCACCAGCCCTGCAACCCCCAGCACCTAACAAGCTTTACAATAAACTTTCCTTGATTCTTCCTCTCAAGAGTTGTATTGCTCTACCATATTGCTTAAGCTTTCTTTCACGATCACGTGCATCACTCTCAGATGCATATGCTTCGTAATACACCAGTTTGACTGGTAGTCGAAAGTTCGTCGCAAATGATTTGCCACTCTGATGCTCGCGCACTCGTCGTTTCAAATCACTAGTATATCCGATATATATTTTGTCGTCAGATAACGATTTCAATATGTACAGATAAAACATAAAGCTTGTTAGGTGCTGGGTTTAGGCTCTTCCGCGTTCGCTCGCCACTACTGACGGAATCTTTATTAATTTCTTTTCCTCCAGCTACTAAGATGTTTCAATTCACTGGGTTTGCTCGATAGCCCTATGGATTCAGACTATCGTCCCAGCACCTAACTTGTGCCACAACAAGTTTTAACCTGTTATGAAAATATATACTAGGGAAGAAAATCCCAAACTGTATACTGCTCTTTTGCGCCATAGGCGCATGCACAAGTTAGGTGCTGGGGGGTTGCCCCATTCGGATATCCTCGGATCACAGCTTGGTTGACAGCTCCCCGGGGCTTTTCGCAGCCTCCTACGTCCTTCGTCGCTTGCATAAGTCAAGGCATCCACACTCTGCGTTGGTAACCTGCTTTCATTTGAATGTCCGCAAATGTACTACCTTGCGGTAAAACACTCACGGACACTTCAGTTGACGATGAAGAATGTTTGCGCAGACTTCACCGTTTCTCGAATTGCTTGTCACGTCGCTCGCGAACAACGGTGACTGGTCATAATCGTTTTGACACAATCATCAACCAATCGGTATCGTTTTTGAAAAACGTGACGACCTTACAACTTTGACTTTTAAGCATTCTCGCCCTAGCCCCGCGCATGCGGCAACCTCTTCGGCGTGCTTACAAAGACTTCAATGATTGTTAAGAGTTCTTGCGCGGAAAGATGAATCTTGGAAGAGATGTACACCCAAACCTCTCTCTTTCCGAACAAGCCTGTTTTCAAAAAAAAATCCGGTCACGAGCCGGTACACACACCCACTCAATCACATCCGTATTCAGTTGCTGTTGAGTTCCACAGTTCAGTATCTTTTTACCGTTTCTAGAGCGGTTTTTCCATAGTATAGAAGCATTCGAATGCTGTCAAGTCGGGTAAAGAAAATGCCGGGCAAAGAGATGCTCCCTCGCCCGGCGTCTACCCCCCCCATTACTCAGTCAAGGTCAAGCCAACTGATCTCGTCACCTTCCTTCCTGCTAGGCTCCCGGATTCTGAATTTTCCCAGCAGCTCCCATCATACTATCGAAAAACCGGGCGGCCGCTGCGATCTCCTCCATCCTTTGATCTAGTTCTGCTTTACGCTGAGCTATGTAAAAAACAAGTGCAACCCGCGCGAGCTGTTCCTCGCTCAGCGGACACGCGTTCCCGCCGAGCGTATATCGGGCAGCTGCCATCATCGCCACTGTGTTAGCCTCGTAGGCCTCATTTTCGAGAATGGCTTTGGTCGGCAGGACAAGATCCATGACAAGATCATTGCCTTCGTCCACTAGTTTGTCGAAAACATCCAAATAGCCAGCCGCCTCCTGAGGATCCGGCAATGTACGGAAAAGCGCGAGTTCACGCCTGCCTGCACCCTTGCACACCTTCACCCCTGGGCCGATATGGGTCTCGACACTACCTTTCCTGTCCACCCATCTCTCCTGTTCCCCGTCCCAACGGAAGGGATTGAGGCCGGACAACGTGATGTTGGGCCTCTCCGACTTCTCAGAGATCAAGAGTTCACCCTTGTCCCGGTCATGACCGAGAACGAGGATTTTCTCGTTGCGATGGAGGAGGCAGCACGACAGATGAGTGATGACATCACCCGGTTCCAGGCCTCTCATCGCCCGGACGAACTTCCTTCGCTCTTCGGACTTCGAATCCCACTTGTTGTTGGCTTCCATTTCAAAACCTCCTGTTGTCAATTGAGGAAACAACCTGCTCCAGACCATTCCGAAGCATCCGGGAACGATACAGCAATATCGGTACTTCGTCAAGACTGGTCAGAATTCGTCTGCCTTGCTAATCTGGGGCGTTCTGAAATTCTCACCTTATGTCCGCTCGACTCCGCCTCACCCTCGTCGCTGTCATGTTCTTTGTTCCGACCTCAGCCTCGGCTACTGTGATACTCAGTGAGGTCCAGATCGCTGGTACCAAAGCCTCCGACGAATTTGTCGAACTCTACAACTCCGGCACGGAGTCCGTAGACATCTCCGGTTGGAGCCTCCGGAAAAAGAGCATCGGCGATATAACGGCCACAGGCAGTTCATTGAAAACATTTAACAGTCTGGACTCACTTCCCGCACATGGTTACTTGCTCTGGGCGAATAGTGGCAGCATATTTCGAGACCACGCCGATACGACAACTGGATCAAGTCTGTCCGACAATAACAGTCTCGCACTCTACAGTAAGGATGGCCAACTCGTCGATTCGCTCACTTGGGGTACAGGACACGCACTCCCCTATTCACCCACGCTCTTCGGTAATCCGGATGAGAGTGAAGGCTTCGTACGCGACCCGACTTCACTGGCGTGGATCAAAACAAGCAATCTGACTCCAACCAACGCACAGGGTGAGCTTTTCAAAGTTGCAGTCAGTCCAACTGAAACCAGCACGAGCCCATACAGAGTCCTCATCAATGAAGTCCTGCCGAATCCGAAAGAAAAAGGTGACACGGGTGAATTCATCGAGCTCTACAATCCTGGAGGAGAGACCGTTAATCTCTCGGGTTGGGAGATCCATGACGCCTCAGTGACTGGAAAATACATTTTCCCCAGTGATATCCATATTGCTCCGCTCAGCTACCTCGTCGTGACTGACCAGGAATTTTCTCTCTCGCTCAATAACTCAAATGAGGTCATTGCGCTCTGGGATAGAGAACAACGACTCGTGCATCGCGTAAGCTATGAAAAAACAAAAGAGGGTGTTGCCCTCAATTTCGTAGCCGGGATATTGCGCGGCGCCCGGAAACCAACACCTGGTGCACTCAATAGCGAAAATGCTAACCCAGTAACCAAAGAACGTGTTCCAAAGAAAGGGTATCGTGGTTTCACGACTGAATTCCGCGCCCGTGGCAAAGATCAGGATGGGGACAAACTGAAATTTACCTGGGACTTCGGCGACGGCCACAAGAGATACAAAGAAAACACTACCCACAAATATGTGAAATCTGGACGCTATACAGTCACACTCACAACCGATGATGGAATCGATACGACACGGGAATCGTTCAGCATCAAAATCAAGCAATACGAAGCTCCCGAAGTTCGCATCATCTCCTTTGTTCCCAATCCGAAAGGAAACGATTCCGAGCTTGAGTGGATCGAGATTGAGAATCGAGAAAAACGTGAGGTGAATCTGAAAGATTTTAGTATCGCTACCGGTACGAAGAAGAAATCAATCACCAATCACCCAATCCGCGAAGACTTTGTCATCCCACCAAAGTCTGTGAAGCGTCTCACGCGCGAATATTCACTCTTCACCCTTGGCAATGTCCGCGGTCATATCGAACTCCGTTCACCGGACGGCGAGACAATCCAGCACCTGAAATACAAATACACCAAGAGTCTTGCTGAGAATACTGTGCTAAAGAAAGGGAGAGGCACATCTCTACTCACACTGGCAGCGCCAACTGAACCGGAGGAGCCGATTGCAAAAAATTCAAATGAAGACATAAACAGGAGAGTGGCAGAAGGGGCAACTGATGAACGGCAATCGGCACCCCCCACACTGACTCCCCTCCCTATCGATGAAATCCCAAGTCAAAACCTCTCACCACTTCCACCGCTCGAAACCACTGTTGCACCAGACGTGCCATCCCTCGAGCCATCTTCGCCCATCTCAATGTGGCCTGAAAAATTCCATTTTGCTTCGTTGTTCCTGGGACTGTCACAAAGACAGCCAGCTCTTTCTTCGTACACCCATTACCTCACTGATTGGCGAGAGCGCGTGAACGAACTCCTCAATAGCTGGCTCATCGAAACTCCCATCGCAACAAAAGAAACTGAATAACTTGAAGTGCGTGTTTGATCACTGCACCGCCAGTCCAGTCGGCGCGGCGGGCGGAGTGGTGTCGCCACCGCCGGATGCGATGACAATCGGCGTGCCGCTGCTATTGCATGACCCGGTCGAATCGCAGACGTACAGGTATGCGGTGCTTGCATTTGCAAAGCGACCAGCGTTTACCGTTACCACTGCCGATGTACTCGACCAACTTGTCGGGCGTTGATTCTCACAAATTCCGCGCGATGCATAGGTATTGTTTTGACATAGCAATACTCGCGCGGCGGATGTGTCGTAGTACACGTCAGCGTAATAGCGCCAATTGGTGCCAGTTGTAGTGTTGATCTGATAATTGCGACTATAACCGCCAATCAAATGCGTCTGTATTGTGTCGTTTTCGGGCGGGGGGAGCCCGAACCGACCACGATAGTCCACCATTATCCGACCGTCTTCCCAGACCTTCAGCCACCCATCTGTACCTGGGGTCGAGTGCTTGTACTCGTACTCGACTTTTGTCCATCCCCCTCCCCACCAATCATTCCCGTTGAAGTTCCAGTACCCGGAGTGACCATTCAAATCGGGGATATCGAAACGCTCATTGGTCGAATAGATTACGTATTGCGGTGATCCTGGCGGGGTGTATGGCACACCAATGTTGACAGACATAGTAAACGGACTACCAAGCGCATCCACATGCCCCTGATCCACGCTGGCCATCTTGAAATTGTTGTCTCCGTCATTCAACCCAAATACAAAATTGTCATCGACCCGGAAATAGTAGGAGAAATAGGTGTAGGCCGGATACCCAGCCATCTGCGGTCTGTGTTTCCAGAACCCGACATCGTAGCCACACTCACTATTCGCTGAACCGGTAGAACCATGGGCACCAGCGATGTACTTTGTCGCGCGTGCGTGCGGCATGCCGATGCCGCGAATTGCTGCTGTGTAGTTCGTGTCGTATCGATGGTCTACTGAACAATTTGGGTATTTACCATCCCATTTGTCGAGCAGGGTCGCGCCCGTCGCGTCATCCCAAACCAGCGGCGCTGCCGTAGATTTAGTCCCGAACGCCGACCCATTCACTGTCACTGTTCCGCCATGCGACCAGGTACCGCTCGTACCGCTGATCGAGGGGGCAGCAGAGGCTGAGACCGGAAACAAGGCAAGAAGAAAAGCGCCGACACTGAGGACGATACTACCTGACAGTTTGTGTGCGAAGGTCTTTCTCATACTGTCATTGTACCCCCCCACCCGAGCATATCTGTCGACGGTAGGAGGGGTGGCTTTACTGTACTCCCAGTCCCGTCGGCGCGGCGGGCGGCGTCGTATCACCGCCACCGCCGGATGCAATGACAATCGGCGTGCCGCTGCTGCTGCACGCCCCCACGGAATCACAGACATAGAGGTAGGCGGTGCTCGCATTCGCGAATCGCCCAGCGTTGACGGTCAGAGCTACGCTGGCAGTTGACCACGACGTTGGGTGCTGGACTTCACAAATGCCCCTCGCTGCCAACGTACTGCCCTCACACAATAAGACGCGAGGCACGGCACTACCCGCCGCAACATCAAGGTAGACGTCATCAAAATACTTCCAATTGTTCACATTCCCGGCATTGCGGTTATAACCGCCAATCGCCTCGATCATTCCTTGGCCGTCCCCACTCGATCGATGCGTTGGGCCGGAATAGTTAACGATTAAAGTGCCGTTCTCCCACATCTTGATATAACCGGCAGATGTATCGTCGTGCTTTACCTCAATTTCAATCTTTGTCCAGCCAGAAGCATAGTAATTGACCCCATTACCCCAATTTGTGTTACCCGACATCCTGGACCCGCCGCCGTCATACGTGGTTAGAAATGTGCAGGGAAAAGAACCTGTGCAAAAGTTGTGGGTGATATTCGTAGTGATTTCTCCGCCATACGGGCCACCGCTGAAGGTGTCGTCAATCGTGTACAGCTTGTCGTTATTATCTGGCGGGCTATTAAGATCCGGCACCCATGCCGTATCGTAGTCCAGGTAGTAGGACCAAAAGGATGTCGAAGGAGATGTGGCGGGATTCGTGGGGTAGACAATGTACTCATAGATCAACAGATTCGTCCCGCAGGTGTACAAGAACGACGATTCCGCTCCGACTCCTGCGATGTATTTCGACGATCTCGAATGCGCCTGACCCATCCCGCGATGGGTGACGCGGTAGTCCATGTTGTACGTGGAATTCGAGCACTGCTCCGGACGCGCACCGCTCCATTTGGAGCCGATAGTCCCGCTTTCCGCATCATCCCAAACCAGCGGCGCTGCCGTAGATTTAGTCCCGAACGCCGACCCATTCACTGTCACTGTTCCGCCATGCGACCAGGTACCGCTCGTACCGCTGATCGAGGGAGCGGCGAAAACCGCTTGAGGAAGTAAGAAAAAAATTCCGATAACAAAAACGGGGGCGAAGATTTCCAAGAAGAAGCGAGAAGAAATCATAGCATCATTGTACCCCTCCCGGATCGACATGGACAACAGCCAGCGTACGCGAGACCGTACATCACTGCACCCCCACCGTCCGCTTCTAAAGATTACTCTACGACAAGAGCAATCGGTGCAGCAGGTGGAGTAGTATCCCCGCCTGAGTAGATTGAATTAAACGTATCGTCAGTTGAATAGTCATCGAGATAGACAATCCCGCCAGCAGCGATACTCGACCCCATCTGCCAATAGGGGTTGGTCATCCATGACCCCCACCATTCGAAGAATTGACTGTCTGCGTTTGTCAGCCTCCAGTTGTTGTAAGAACCAACTGATGCACCATCTACGAACAACTCCAATTCTGCATTGCAGGTGCCAGGAGTAGTGCAGGAAATGCTTGTGTTGGATTTTACACGCACGATATATTCATGCCATTGACTATCAGCAGCGAACGAATGCGGGACATAGATCGGCCCAGTATCAGATCCTATCGCGCCAGTATTGGTCAAGCATGCTCCGGCATGCCCTGCTGTAGCCTCACACTCAGAAATCCCTATCCCTCGTGCACCAATTGTCCCGGTGTAGTATTGATCAACAGTTCCAGTCTTGATGATGCGACCAGCCTTGGCGCGAGATGCATCTGGACTCCCCCACACGGAACCATCGCCCCAACTAAATCCGGTATCCATACGCATCCACCAACGGTAATACAGACTACCACTCCCGACGAGATTGAACGAATAGTTCGGGGGAATACCGTTCAAATCGATGCCCGTACTCTCGTTTGTACCGGA
This sequence comes from uncultured Bdellovibrionales bacterium, assembly GCA_964385515.1. Classification (GTDB taxonomy): domain Bacteria; phylum Patescibacteriota; class Minisyncoccia; order Moranbacterales; family UBA1568; genus SSEF01. The sequence goes on along the minus strand of CAYLPD010000011.1, from coordinate 26,189 downwards.
CCCGGTAGGCTGTACGCGCATTGAACACACCCCTGAGTGCCTCACCGTGCAATCAATGACCGTTTGCGATCTCAGCGACGCATTGCCCGTCGCAGCACCATTCGTTCCCCACTGAGGTGCATTGGCGCCCGAGAGTCCTTCTGCTCCCCAACTAAAGTAATTCGTTGCCTGCACCAATGGGACTGAGCAAAGCAGCGCTCCACAGACAACGAATAACCCAACTGGAAGAAAATACGTGCCGAGCGTAGATTTCATTTTGATATCCATGGTCACAATTATACCCCCCGATCGACATGGACAACAGCCAGCGTACGCGAGACCGTACATCACTACCCCCAGTCCCACTGGTGCGATACTCCCCGGCGAAGTTCATTGGCCCTGCAGCCTGAAAAATGCCTTGAAAATCAGGCGGTTTCAGAGGAAGTTGGCACAACCGTTGAAGCAGACGGCTCAGTAACCGCAACCTCAAAGGCCTGACGATACAACGAGCGATACACAAAGATGACGGCGAGTGAAACCACCGGAATTGCAATCAGGAGCCCAATCCCGAACGCCAGCAACCCCAGAAGGAGAATGCTCACAACAACGACGCCAAAACCAACAAGCAACCACTTCATATCCGCTGTGAGTCGAGCACTGACTTTCAGTGCTTCAACTGCCCCAAGTTTTTTATCAGCAATGAGATAGCCGTAGAAGCTGTATTTCAATGCGAAATATAACCCCGGGATGACGAAGAAGAGGCAACCAACAAAGACCAAGAGGCAGTAGAGAATAGAGGCGCTGACATACGAGAGCGTTTCTTCACGCCAGATAAAGAGATCGCTCCACTTTGGCTCCACGTCATCAAAGAGCCGAATCATGATAACAAGCAGATTAAAGTTGAGCCACATTCTGATAAGCAGAGCCAGGATGGCGAGCAGACTGCTGGTGGGTTCGATATCTCGATACGGAACATCGATGAGATAACCGAACACGGCCTCAATCGCAAAAAGCGTGGTAAAGGCAGCGACGATAAAAACCCAGTGCCTCTTCAACTGACTCCATCCAATACCAAACGCCTCGCTAAACGAAAAAGGAGTTTTTCCCATATGTTTTTCAAAAATTATTTCCAGGGCTTTGAGTGAGCGAGATACGGGAATCGGACCCGTGCCCTAACCTTGGGAAGGTCATGTACTACCATTATACTAATCTCGCCTCCTTCATGTCCTTCATACGATCCATCGGGTCTCTACGGTACACGCGCACCCTCTTTATAGCTCAAGCAGGGAAGCAAATCAAGCGTTCGTCAAAGCTTGTTCTTCTTGATATCATAGGGAAGTATCAAAAATAATCTTTGTCACCACTCTCTCATGCCAACCTGGCTCAACTGGAAAAAAATTTTCATAGCGCTCTTCCTCATCATCGTCCTTTCGGGTGGAATAATCACCTTCTTCGCAAAAGACCACAAGCAAGAATTCGCACTCGGTGGTCTTTCGGTTATCACGAAGGTTTCGAAATTCCTCCCGATCACAACAGACACGAGAAATGAAATTGCAGCCGTGAATCAGCTGGCAGAAGCCTTGTTGAAAAAAGATGGGGTACAGCGCACATACCTGGTTCTCCTGCAAAACAATTATGAGCTCCGTCCAGGCGGGGGATTTCTCGGTCAGTACGCTATCGTCAAGGTTAAGGACGGACAGGTCATTTCAACTTTCGTGGAGGATGCCAATCTCCTCGACCAACGTATCACGGTCAAAATCACTCCACCCTATCCCCTTACACGCAAGCTCCAACTGAAACGCTGGAAGATGCGTGACTCCAATTTCTCACCCGACTTCCCAACCAATGCAGCGAAAGCTGAATACTTCTACCGGCTTGCCGGCGGTGGCCAGAAATTCGACGGTGTTGTAGCGATTAATGCCAATGTTTTTGACCACGCGCTCGAGATCACCGGGCCAGTTACTCCACCAGGCTACTCCACGACATTCCGCGCTGAGGACGGAGCCCTGAAGCTCGAGGAGGTCGTCGAAAAAGCCTATCTCGGCGATGATGTCGCGGCTGAATTGAAGCAGAATCGAAAAGCGATCATGAAAGTGCTCGCGGTCGAGATGGTGAAACGACTCGCCACCGTAGACAACATTCCAAAAATGGTTGAATTCGCCCACCGAGAACTCGGGGAGAAAAATGTGATGCTGTCGTTCAAGGATGCATCACTCCAAGCCATTGTCTCCGGTGTAAAGTGGGATGGCACAGTAAATACAGACTGGAATAACGACTATCTCATGCTCATCGACGCCAATCTCGGTGCCCTCAAAAGCGACTACTTTATCAACCGGTCCGTGAATTACGAAGTCGACTTCACTGGTGAAAAACCGATCGCGACACTCACTCATACATACAAACACCGCGCGACCTACGGCGACTGGCGGACAAGCGACTATCACACCTATCTCCGTGCGTATGTGCCAAAAGGCTCAACTATGCTCGAGCGTAAACTCGTGAGCTATCCCCTCACCGACGAAGGCTTCAACAAGACGTATTTCGGTGCCTTTGTCGATGTTGTCATGAATACTGAGGTCCCCGCCACGATCAAATACCAGCTGCCCGACGCAATCAAAGAAGAGGGCTACCAACTCATGCTTCAGAAACAGTCCGGTGTCGGCACCATCCCCGTCTCGATCACCATCAAACGTAAAAATGGCACTGTCGTGAGCCAATCCGTAGACCTAAAGAAAGATCTCGTCCTCAGCTTCCAAGAAGTCGAGGAAAGTAAGTAGAACCAGAAAACGCTTGGACCCGGCTGTTTCCTGTACTCCGCCGCTTTGATAGAGTATATTTTGCTTCAGAGTTAATTCCCCGTATACTAGACAACATGGAAGAAAAATCTCCTGAACTCGCTGAATTTGACCATCGTCGCCTCGGTGCCGAGCTGGGTTTGTTTACTTTCTCTGATCTCGTCGGATCAGGTTTACCACTCTGGCTCCCCAAAGGAGCAACGGTGCGTCGTACCTTGGAACGCTTCATCATTGATACCGAAATTGCTTGGGGATACCAACATGTCTACACTCCCGACATCGCCAAGCTCGACCTGTACAAAACTTCCGGCCACTACCCGTATTACAAGGACTCGATGTATGCCCCGATCACCATCGATGAACACGAGTTTATGCTTCGACCGATGACCTGTCCGCATCACTTCCAAGTCTACGCTGATCGACCAAAAAGTTACCGAGAGTTACCACTCCGCATCGCCGAACTCGCCAAGCTCTATCGTTACGAAGGCTCTGGCGAGCTCTCGGGCCTCGTTCGAGTACGAAGTTTCTGTCTCGCTGATTCGCATATCTTCTGTGCCGGAAAAAAACAAGCGATTGAAGAAATGGGAAAGGCGCTCGACCTGATTGAATATGTTTCCTCTGTCTTTGGACTAAAGTTTGGCGAAGATTACTGGTATCGACTTTCTCTCGGGGACCGCAAAGACGACAAAAAGTTCTATAAAAATGATGCTGCCTGGGATGAAAGTGAGGAACTCATCCGTCAACTGTTGAACAAACGCAATGTCGAATTCCGTGAAGCCGAAGGCGAGGCTGCGTTCTACGGGCCAAAGATCGATATTCAGATGAAAGACATGCGCGGAAAGGAAAATACGGCTTTTACAGTACAGTATGACTTCTGCCTTCCCGATCGATTCGATTTGACATACATCGATACCCAAGGAGAGAAGCAACGCACCCTGGTCGTCCATCGCTCTTCGATCGGTGCGATCGAGCGAGTCATCGCCTTCCTCATCGAACACTACAAGGGCGCATTTCCACTCTGGCTCGCACCGATCCAAGTAAAAGTCTTGCCAATCAGCGAAAAGCATGTTGCCTACGCCGAATCCATCATGGCCGAACTCATGAAGGCCGACATTCGTGCCGAACTTGACCGAAGCGATGAGTCACTCGGCAAAAAAGTCCGCACTGCCAAAGTTGAAAAAATCCCTTACTTTGTTGTCGTCGGCGATCAAGAAGTCAGTGCGCACACCCTCGGCGTCGAGCATCGCACCGCAGGCAAAGTTGGCACACTCTCAATCACTGATTTTGTTGCCAAGCTCAGTCAGGAAGTTGCCGCTAAAAAGTAACGCCCGCCACCATGTTTTGGCTCTTCGGTAACGGAAACAGCAAGCGCGTAACCAAACAGGAGTTTCGCGAATCGGTTATCCCCAGACTCCGCGATCGTGGTCTTTCCGAAGACGATGTCCGTTATGTCCGAGCTGTTCTCGATGCAGCACTCAATGAGGACGGGATGCAAAGAGGCATCACTGATGATGAGATCAAGCAACTCATCGAAAACCTGCGCGAGAACGCCCCAAGCCACTTCTCTGACGAGAATCTGAAAAAAGTTGAAGAGGAGCTCCTTCGAAAGCTCTAGACGATAAAAAGTCTTGATGCCCTCTTCAGAGTTTTGTTTTTCTTCACCGCGATATTGTCTGCATCATTGGCAGCTGTTCTCGGCCCAACGACCACGACGCTCCAGCCTTGCCAGTTGTTCTGCCTGATCCAAAACAATCTGTCTCGCTGTATCAGGTTTATACTCGACCGATTCGGCATAGCCTTCACGAACAGTTTTTTCGTTGACGAATACTTCGCCCAGATACGCATAGCGCAAGAGCCGCGCATATCGGTCACGATCCGTCTGATCACGTTCCAGTCGCACTATTTTTCCCTCAATGAGACCCCTCAAATATTCACTTGCCTCCTTGCCATAACACTCCACAGGAGCGTTCGGTTTCACGGTTTCGGGAGTGTCGATACCGATGAGACGGACTCGCTCGCCACCTTCAATCTCAAACGTGTCTCCATCAATCACTCGAACCACTCGAACTTCAGAAGATGAAAGTGATGTTTCCGACGCATGCCGGGAAAACTCAATCGGAATACGCCACTTGGCGGGTAAGCGGCCAGTTTCCTCTTGATAGATCAGTGCGCCAACAAGCAATGCCCCCAAAACCAGCTTGTACGCAGTTGGTCCGAGCCTGCGTCGAAGAAATGTCATACCGTTTCTCCTCGAGTGGTCCTGAAGTGACCAACGTAATAATGTTTTACACCTTCGGTCGCTACAAAGTAGAGCCCCGAAAGAGCCATAACAACCAAGAAGATAGAGCCGCTCTCAGACGAGAAATGGAGTACTTCACGACCAATCCTCGTTCCAACAATACCAAAAGCCACAACCAATGCGAGCAGGGAGAGGCCTATCAAGACCCATGATGGACGCCGGGCAGAGAGAAAAAACAACTTGGTCCTGAGTGAGAAAATAAGAATAATCTCAGTCAAAAGTGAAAGCATAAACCAGGCAGTCTGTAGCGCTGCCGATCCATCACGATAAAACATCGCGAAAAGCGCAAAATCAAAGAGGGAGCTCACAAAACCAAAAAATATGGCCATGAGAACCACCGACCCAACCTGGTATGACCGAGGGTTCGCCAATTCCTCGGAATCGACATTGTCTGTCGCGACCGCAATCATCGGGAAATCAGAGAGTAAATTAAGCAAGAGAATCTGAATCGGGAGGAGCGGCACGAAGGGAAGAAAGAGCGAGGCTAGTGCGACCGAATAAAAATTACCGAAATTGGAAGTAAGTGTAATCCGCAGATATTTTAGAATATTGGCAAAAATAATTCGTCCTTCCCGAACACCCTCAATGACCGTGCTGAGGTTGCGTTGCAGGAGAACAATATCGGCTGATTCTTTAGCGATATCAGCAGCTCCTTGGACAACCAGACCGACATTCGCCAGCCTCAGAGCTGGTGCATCGTTGATACCCTCACCGAGAAATCCCACCTCGTGTTTTTCCTGCAGAAGCCCAATAATCAGGTGTTTTTGAGCAGGTGAAACCCGAGCAAAAACATGACAACGCTCAACACGCTCCCGCTGATCGGCTGCGGAAAGCGCTTCCAATTCAGATCCCGTAATCACCTCTTCGGCAGTATCCTTCACTAATCCGACAGATTTTGCCACTGATCCAGCAACATCCCGACTATCCCCGGTCAATATCTTTACGGCGATACCCAACACTCGCGCATCAGCAATCGTCTTGTGCGCAGATTTCTTCAATGGATCAAGAAATGCAATCATACCAACAAAAACAAGATTCTCTTCGGCATCGGTACTGATCGTGCGCCTTCTCGGCAAGAAACGCATCGCTACCGCGAGGACACGCTTCCCTTCTTTCCCTGCGTTGTCACCCCAACTGATGAGGCGAGATTGGTCTGCACGGGAAAGATCCGCGCAACGCCCAATAATTTCCTCAAATGCCCCCCGCACAATGAGTGTCGTCTTGCCTTCAAGTTGGGCCAGTACACTATTGCGACGACGCCCCGGATCAAAAGGGAGTGAATCAATCCGAGTAATACCCGCCACGCTGGTTTTCTCTGTTTCTGAAAGAGCGTGCCAGAGGGCGAGATCGAATGGATCATGAAGGAGCGAACGGTTGAGTGGCGTCTCTATTGAGGCAATACTCGCCATCTGAAGACAAAACCGCCGATCAGTTGCTTGAACATCCATTACTGCCAACGCATTCTCGGTCAGCGTTCCGGTTTTATCCGTGCACAAAACACTGATGCTCCCCAAGTCCTCAATCGCAGAAAGGCGCTTCACTACGACCTTCTTCTGTGCCAAACGGATTGAACCACGAGACAGTGTTACCGTAGTAATAACCGGCAGGGCTTCAGGGATCACCGAAACAGCTAACGCTAACGAGAAGATGAGGAGTTCTGCTACGTTCGTTTCCCCTCGGCGAAGAACAACATTTGCAATAAAAATAAAAAATAGTGTGCCGGCAACCAAGCGTAAGATAAATCGACTGAAGTGGTTAATACCTTTCTCGAAAGTGGTCTCGTGACGCGGTCCCTCTGTCATAGTGGCAATATCACCAAGTGATGTGCTCCTGCCAGTCGCAATGACGATACCCTCCCCTCGCCCCGAGGTAACCACTGTCCCAGCAAATCCAATATTTTCTCCCTCGGATTCTTGTTCTCTTGGAAAGACAAGTGGGTGATGCGTTTTGATGACAGGCACTGATTCGCCGCTCATCACGCTCTCATCAATCATGAGCGCTGTTGAAGAGATAAACCGAATATCTGCAGCCAATCGGTCTCCCGCTTCAACCAGCACAATATCACCCGGAACGACCTTTTCATTTTCTACGAGCATGATTTCACCTCCGCGCCGGACCTTGACATGCGAAACAAGATATCGACGAAGGAGCCGGATACTCTGCTCGGAGTGATATTCCTGATAGCTCTCGAGCGCAATATTGATGAAAACAAAAATCAAGATCAAAAAAGCTTCAAGATGCTCTCCGAGAATATACGACAGGAGCGCTGCGGCCAGGAGGAGGTATAAAAAAGAAGAACGGAACCGCCGTTTGAGCATTGCCGGCCAAGGGGACACTTCTTCAGCGAAGCGATTGAGTCCATACTCACTGAGACGCTCTCGCACTTCGGCGAGCGATAAGCCGCTCTTCCGCGAACCCAGTTCCAGGATAACGTCTTCTGGTTCTGGCAAAGCCATTTTTTTCCATTGCATCATATACCCATCTCGACCGGCATCCTCATCAATATGCCAATCATACCCATGTTAGTGTTTCATTTTGCCTCTGCCCCCCAAACGATTGCTCACGATACATGGAGTCAGCGACTCGTATAAAACCGCTTTCGATTAGCCGCCTGCTGCAAGCCTAAAATGGCATCAAAATTATCACCAACGAGCACCTTGTTTTTACGTTCATAGCGACAGACAAGGCAACGATGCAGGATTTTCCAACTCTGACCAAAGGGTTCAATCCCCACCGGCTCCATCAGTCCCCCACAATGAGCGGCACGATCACCCGGATTGACATCAACATGTTGACTATACAAACAACTCGGGCAATGATTCGTGTACCCACTCCCAACAACAACATGTTGGCAATGCGCGCACACAAAATCCTCAGTCCGTTTCTGGAAATGTTTAGCTTCGAGAGACTGCTGCATGCTTTCAGTATAGCATTGTCCGAGACCCTTACTGCTGCCAGACGATCTCACTTCTCTCTCATTTACTGTCTCAAAATAGCATTGATCTCGTCCTCGTCCTGACAACTGTATTTCCGATGGGCTGAATAATAACGTTTCTTGGGTCCATAGCAGCCGTTGTTCTCCCGATGGAGCGTAGCCATAAGTGGCAAGAGAAAACCCACTTTCTCTTTCTGGAATTTTTCGTGCAGACGTTCCATCGTCTCAGTCCGGCGCTCTTTGCTCATCCGAGTGAAGACACTCATGTCATCGCCGATTTTCCCACTCCAGTCGAAATGCACGAAGACATTCTTAGCCTGGTTACGATAGTTCGGATGCCAGAGCAGTCCCCAACACCAATCCCCCGGCTCCTGCCACCACCGACTATGACACGGGTTATCCTGAACTCGGCCCGCCTCATCAATCCCGACACCCCCCTCAATAAAGTCAAAATATCCGAGATAGGTCGGGTCAGTAATATCATTCGTCTGTGCACCAATGACAATGTCCATCCCCCGAAACTCCGCATACTCACGCATACCACGGATAATGTCTGGAATGATAGCCTGGGAGAGGTCGCTCCTCTCCTGGTAGAAGATTTGGCCGAAGAGGAAGCTCTGAATACCCATATCCATCGCTCGCTCAGTGATAAATTTGAGATACTTTCGATACTCAAGACGTTCGAATGACGGCTTACACGTGTGTTCGCCCCAATCATTTTTTGTCCCATTGCGGCACATCTCCTTGAATTCAAATTCACGCTCCTCGGCCGGATAATAATACTCCGATTTCGTCGAGATCGCCTCGGCAATGAACATACCGTACACGATATCCTGTCGCTCAATCTTGGATTGAATTTTCCGTGCCAGCTTGAAGTCGGGTGGTTGGAGCCATGTTTCAAGCGCCCGATGGAGATAGTAGCACTCTGAACGATTCACCAGCGCAATCGCGCTGTTGATATCGTCACCATACCCAGAGAGAAATCCGTCTGCCACGCAGCCTTTGTATTTCATTCGATCAATAGATGGAGCAGGCGGTGGCGGGAGTGGCGGAAGATCCAGCAGTTCCTCGATCGGCCGCTCACTATCGTCTCCAGTGAGCGACTCTCTTACCTCATCCCAGACCGGTTCAGGACTGACCCAGGCATCGACCGGCTGCGGATTCGAGGCAGTTTCAGTGGGTGGTGTCGGCTTCGGACGCATGAAGAGATATGTCCCCCCCAGAGCAAACACGATAACCAAGCCGGCAATAACGGCTTCAATTGAAAGGAAACGTCGCTCCTTCAAATCAAATTTTTGACGAAAAGCGAGCATATTGGTCCCCCTAGTATACCGCGGAAACAAAAAAGCCTCGAGTGAGGCAATTTTTTAGAGCGAGAGATTGGCCCACCAGAGGTGAGTAAAACATCTCATTCTTTGAATTCTTACCGGAGCGGGTAAACGGAATCGAACCGTCATCCTCAGCTTGGAAGGCTGATATAATAACCATTATACGATACCCGCATATTTTTTCTGGCAGGCCACTCACCCTTGGTGGGGCTACGTACTGCCAACTGCCTGCCCAAAGCCCACGAAGGAGCACAGGAGCCTACTACTCTCACTGACCCCTCAGCTGTTCTTTCCTGTATTGGCCGACTCCATACCTGTAAACGGATCATTGACACACCGTTCCTTGGCAACCCCCATTGAGTCAAGCACTGCTTCCATCGCACCCACGAATGCCGGAGCGCCGACAAGATAGTACCAGCTCGTCAGAATCTCATCAACAGGTACATACTTCTGGAGCATCTCTGCGTTGATGTAGCCCTGTTCATTTCCGGATCCTGTTCCTGGCAATTGTTCCTGAGTCAAGGTCGCTATATAGCGATAGTTTCGAAGCCTGAGTCCTTTCAATTCTTCATGAAACGCCGCATCTTTTTGTTGTCGATTCGAAAGAAAAACAGTAAAGGGCCGCTCCAAATCATCATGTACCGCTTGGACGAGAATACTTCGAACCGGTGTCACCCCAATACCCCCGGCAAGAAACACCATTCGCTGTTGGTCTGCCGCATGCGACAAAGTAAAATGACCAATCGGCTTTGTCACTTGAACCATCTCACCCGGCTCAAGCGCCATGAGCGTCTGCTTGTAACCGCTCTCTGTAATCCGAACGGTGAATACGAGGTCGGATTCGCACGGCGCTGAACAAATCGAGAGCGACCGTACTGGTCCACGAACATCGGGTACGATGAGACGCGGCAAGACAAGAGCAATATATTGTCCCGCCTCAAAGGAAAAGTCAGCCGGTTTTTCAAATAAAAAAGACCACGTGCCATCGGCAACCGGTATTTTATTTTTGAATTGGAGCGTAGTATTGGCCATTGCGAGACAAGTATAGCGGTCCGTGCGGGAGAAGTCAAAAACTTTCAGAAACAATGGTCGGCAGCCCAGCAAAGATGGTATCCTAAATTCTGGGGCCCTCAAACCTATCAAAAATAGAGCGTATGAGAATCCACGAACTCGGTCATGTTGTCCTCTCGGTCACTGACTTAGAACGATCACGCGTTTTCTATCGGGACACACTTGGTTTCCCTGAGATTCCAAGTGAGATGCGTGGCGCAGCACTCTTTTCAACCGGCCGCACCCATCACGAAATGCTTCTCATTGGAATCGGTGGTGCTCCCCGTCCGAAACATACACCCGAACCTGGACTCTACCACATCGGACTGAAGATCGGGAACACCGATGAAGAACTACGTGACGCGTTGAAAGAGTTAGAGGCAGCCAACGTTGCCATCATTGGTTCTGCTGATCACACGGTCACCCACAGCCTCTATATCCTCGATCCAGACGGGAACGAACTTGAGCTCTATGTCGATGTATCCAACGAATGGAGGACTAATCCTGGCGTCGTCAGCCGTCCGACACGGCCTCTGACTCTTTAGACAATTTTCTTCAAAATACTCTCATAATCCCCAATCTCGAGGAGAAACATCAACACCTTGGCAAGTTTCTTGGAGTCATGTCGAATGAAAGAACGAGTGGCCGCAATCTTGTCTCCCGGCTTCGCCGTATGAAAGGCTGAGCTGAGGAGATCACCTTTGACAATCCGATAGCCTCGCTTCACACGAACTGTTTCATCAAACGTCACAATCGATCCACTCTCCTGTTTCTGATAGCGTTCAAGGGTGGCCTGCCCGGGCCGACGAGTATTGTAGGTAACAAAATCAATCACTGGCGCACCGATAAAGCCGTGCACCGCCTCGACATAATCATCAAGAGAAAAATTATTGGTATGCCCCCACTTGTTCACGAGATTACAATTGTAGATAATCCGCGCCCGTGTTTTTCGGAGGGCTTCTGGAATTCCTCGGACGAGAAGATTTGGAACGATACTGCAATAGTGATTCCCCGGACCAATGATAACAAGATCCGCATCGAGAATCCTCTTCACCGCCTCAGCATTGGCACGCGCTGCCGGCTCAAGGTAGATCCGCTCAATACCGACTTTTTCAACGTTGAAGTTTACATTGATCGCACTCTCACCGCGAAGCAACTTGCCGTTTCGAAGCTTTGCAAAAAGATGCGTATCGTCCTTTGTCACCGGAATGACATTCCCTCGTACCTGAAGAATACCCGAAGCCTCACGAACTGCTGATGAGAAATCACCAGTCACTTTTTCAAGTGCGGAGAGAAAAAGATTTCCAAAACTATGACCATCGAGTCCACCTTCGGTGAAACGGTAACTCATGAGTTTCCGCATAATCTCGGGTGACTCCGAGAGTGCAACCAGACATTGCCGGATGTCACCCGGCGGCAAGACACCAAGTTCATCGCGGTGAATACCACTCGATCCGCCATCATCGGCCATAGAGACAATCGCCGAAAGTTCGATCGGGTATTCCCTCAATCCTGACAGCAACATAAAGCTCCCCGTTCCCCCGCCAATGGTGACAACTTTTTTCATTCCGGTTCCTCTACAGATTCTAGGAAAATCTTTTCAGAAAATCCACCTCGCTCAGCCCGTTTCCTTTTTTGCGCTTCGATCACATGTTCAATCGGTCGCCCTTCAGCCGCATTCAAAGCTGTAATCACTTCAAAGATATCTGCCATCTCTTCAAGCCGTGCTTCGGGTGTCTTGGCTGCAAGATACTCACCAAGCTCCTCCTGAAATTGCTTCTCAAGTTCTGCACAATATTCACGCTCGTTCAATACACGTGTTTCTGGCACGTTTCCATTTTGACGGATGATCTCCGGGATGAGGTCTCGGACCAATTTGTTGTATTCTTTCCTCATAGGAAGAAAAATTGTCGGGGCACTGGGAATTGAACCCAGTCTACCTGCTCCCAAAGCAGGCGTACTACCGGTATACGATGCCCCGATCTCATGTTTTCAACTGTTTACTCATTCGGTTATCAGGACGAGCGAGACAACCTGGCCAGTGTAGCGGTTCATTGAGTGGTAGTCAACCAGGAACCGCGACGTCCCATACTCCTGACTGATTCAATGTATTCCCAACCGTTCATCAACAAGATTTATTCGCTTCCAATCAAATGAATACTTTCCCCCTTCACTAGGTTTTTCACCACATTGTCCTGATCGAGATCAATGATAGTCACTGTATCGGCTGCCTCCTCGTCGGTTGTTTCACTTGTCCCAGACTCTCCTGAATAGCTCGCAAAAGCGATATACCGCCCGCTCGGCGACCAAATGAGCGATTCATTATCCCATACTGGATCTGCGTCCTCATCCACTGGAATTGGTGCCTCAAAAACCTGAGTTACCGTGCCAGACTGGACATCCACGATGACTATCTTTTGAGAGGTCGCGACTGCTACACGTGTTTCATCCGGGCTCCAAGCAACTGATGAAACAGCATCATAGCCGGCAGTTGGCCGCTTGTCGATAGCTGTCGAAATATCGAGCACGCGCGTAGGCGCGGTCAGTTGACTCGCCTGATATACCAACAAATCCCAGCGAGAACCAGTTTCAATATTGGGAGTATCATGTTGGGCAATCATGAGTAAATGCTGGCCCGTTCGACTCACAGCCCCCTGTGGGATGATAGCCACTCCAAAGCTCGCTGAATGAAGGGTGTGTTCACAGCGGCGCTGCCCAGTATCACAGACATATATCGGGGCAATATCCCGACCTTCTGGAGTCACCACATGTCCGAAAAGCAGATTGTCAACACGCTGCTGAAACCAAAGACCTCCCGTGTTCAACGTTGATGTTCCAGCATCCAGGCCGGTGTATTCCTCCGGTGCAAGTTGAAGTGCTGGCGCCGGAACCAGATTCTCAACGACATCACGTTCCCCATTGGGGAGCTGAATTCTTTGCGCCAGGCCATCAATTTCCGCAATGAGACTATCCTGAACCGTAGGTGGCTGATGTTCAACACTCATCGATTGTTTTTCCGACAGGGCAATATCCTGCGGGAGAGCGTCCTGCTTCGGTTCCATCGATGGTTTCAGCAGAAAAAAATACAGAGCGAAAGCGGCCGCGCCTCCCGCGACCGCCCACCCAACATACCGAGCTTTCGTTGCCCCACCCATATCTATACCGGAATCCTATTTGACCGTATAGGTGATAACCTTACTTTGACGCCCTGTCTTTGTATCCACTACGTACCAACTATATTTCCCAGCCGGCTTGGTGACCCGATACTTCAACATAAATGCACCACTACCATTCGTCTTCATCAGCATGGGCGGGTAATACTGACCATTGGGCTTCGAGAAATAAAGCTTCACAATCGAGTTCTTGGAGAATTTCTTACCACGCTGGATCAAACTTCCACCACGACTCACAGATTTCACAGAATTTGTTATCGTCCGCGGAGCCACCTTTTTCTTTTTCTTGTGATGATCGCCGCCGCCATCCCCACTTGACGCTGCAGCCACCGTAAAGGAGATGATATAGTCGTCCGTATTTGCATTATTCGATCCATCCTGACAGCGAACCACGTAGGCATAACTTCCGCCGTCAGACAAACCAGTTGCAGTAAACGAATGAGATGTGCCTGCCGTCACCGTGAAGGCATTACTCATCGAGGCATACGCAACTCCAGTCGTGGTTCCGTACTTGCAGGTCGCATACTCATCCGTTGTGAGCGAAACCGTCGTCGAGGTCGTACCAGAAGCGAGTGCCCCGCTTGGCGAACCCGCACTCCGCACCGGTGCAGTGGTATCAGATCCGCTCGCTGCGATAGTCACTGAGGCCGGTGTTCGAGTCACAATCGCGTTGCTTGATTCCCCATCCGCTGAGGCAAGCGAAGCGGTCGTAAAAGCTACAGGTGAATTGGTGGCTGTCGCAAGCGCATGAAAGGCGAATGT
>CAYLPD010000011.1:6601-11768 GCA_964385515.1 uncultured Bdellovibrionales bacterium | reverse complement strand
CCACTCTCATTATTCGACGTATCCTTGGCCGTCAATTGAAAATAATACGTCTGACCAGCAGTAAGGTTGTCAAAATAGTATGAAGTAACATTACCGGCATTCTGATTGCTGGTATACCCCGTTGGACACGTCCCGGCATGGGATGATGTCGCATAATAAATCGTGTACCCTGCCAGATCGGGTTCTGAGTTGGCATTCCACGTGAGATGAGCCGTCCCGGCGTTCGCCACTGCAGGAAGGATCGCAAGGAGCATAAAACCAAACAACCACTGCGTGATACGAAACCAAATCTTACTTTCGTTCATATTATTTTCACACACTAACCAACAGTTTAACGGACACCCATGCGATAATTTTAACATACTTACTCCATACCACAATATCCTACCGGAAAAATCGGTACTCCCGATCAAATGCTCCGCTTTGCGGTTGGAGTAATCGCCGTGAGCATATCGGTCAGTGTCACTACTCCCACGAGCCGGCGACGATCATCTACGACTGGAATTGTCTTGAAATGAGTTGTCGCAAAGATTTGCAGCAAATCATGGAGCGGTGTCCCCTCGTAAACAGTCATACATTCGACCGTCATGATGTCCTTCACCCTAGCCGAGAGTATGTGATCGATCGTAGCGCGATCAGCATCACCGAGTGCTTTGGCCACCATCGTTTTCTGCATGATATCCATAAATGAAGGAATATGCAGTGTCGCACGATCTTTCATGAAAAAGTCGGACTCTGTCACGATGCCAACGACTACCATATCACCATCGACAACCGGTACCCCATGGATACCGTTTCTCATCAAGAGTTCAGCGACATCTTGAACTGATTGATCTGACCTTACAGAGATGGCCTCTGACTTCATGACATCCCGGACACTGTGGCCAGCAATTGCTTCATCCATACGCGTGATAACTCCGGTCTTTAATCAAGCAAACATTACTTACCTGAACCAATCATAACCTGCGCTGACTTAATTGCCTTGAGCACATTCTGCGCCTCATTGTCGGCGGAGACAAGTGATTTGTCTGTGATCTCAATACGTGAAGCGCCGCTCGATTCCAAAACGAGAAACGAGAATGTAGCGACGGTCTTCTTGGTTGTGATTGATGACTCACTCAGTGATGTACCGAGAGCAATCGAAGCAACGCCGCTAGAATTATCTATCTTCGCTGCCTGCAGTTCCAGGGAAAATGTAGGTGAGGCCTGTATTCCCTCCAGCTTCACTGCTTTCGGATCAAAATTGACATGTAATTCGGCGCCACTCACTCGATTACTCCCTGGATCCACAGTAGCTTCCAAGGTAAAGCGTTCACCTTGTGTCACAAGGGACTTTTCTGGAGTGAGTTCAAGGGTGCTCTCCGCATGTGCGAGCGCCGGCGTGACACGGACCACCTTCTCTGGCGGCAACATCGTGTCCTTGTTCCCGGTCATTGACTGAGTGGATACTGAGGCTGTGTTCTTCGGCACGCTATATTTCCAGACAATGACACCGACGACCACTAGGACAAGGACAACCAGTACAAACCCAACGCCGCTCCCTACTCCACTGAGGTTTGATTTTCGAAGATCACCCATACTTACTAGTTTTAATCATTATTTGTTTTCAGATCCGGATTTTCACCAACCAATACAACCTTTACACTGACTGACCATATTCGCTATGGAGAATACCGAAGTCAAGCACATTAACCTGACCATCACTATTCACGTCACCCGCCGCATTGGTCGTGCCATAATTTGTTTTCAGAACACCGAAATCGATAACATTCACGGTCCGATCCAAATTGAGGTCGCTCGAATACGTCACCACAAACGATGCGATGTTGAGAGTATTACTCACATTACTTGATGAGTCGGTCACAAAGAGTGAGCAGCTAGCGTAAGTACCGGCAGCCAATGTGTCGAGAGTTACCGTGTTGCTCCCAGACACAGCTGTCGTCGTACTCGATGAACAACCACCCAAGTAAGTGATCGTACCCGGCTTGGAAGCGGTAAATACGTAGTACGGTGTCGAATCCCGAACAATACTCGGAATGGGTGATACCACTGCAATCACCGGGGTCGTCGTATCAATCACCAGTGCTTTGTTTGCAGCCAGATTTGTTGCTGGTACAAAATTCGTCATCGCATTGCTCACCTGATCCCGAATGACACCCGCCACAGTATTCACCGTAAGATCAGCTGATGTATCTCCGGCTTGGACCGTATAATTGCAGCTCCCGGTAGTCGAGTTGGTCACCGTAAAGGTACAGGTACGATCAGTTGTGCCTGTCTCCAGTGTCACGGTCACGCTCCCTGTGGACGTAACGGCTTCAGAGAAGGTGAGGTCGACCGGGATAACTACACCAGTCGTGTAGGTACCATTGGCCTGAGAGGATGTGATATTGGTGATAGTCGGAGGTGTGCTATCAACCGTCAAGGTCGCCGTGGATGCAGCAGACACGTTACCCGCCGCATCGATCACAAAGAGCTTGTAACTTCCATTGGAACTCGGGGCCAGGATGGTTGTAGCTGTACCATTTGTTGCTTTGGTCATCGTCGACCCTGCGACAAAGTTCGTGGTCCCCGAGGGTGCGAACCAGACATTGTTTGTAGAGTCACCCGAGGAAACAATCGTTACACTAGCACCACCCGCAACTGCGACACTCGCTGCGAAAACAGTATTCTGATTGGTTGGAGCCGTCGTATCAATCACCAGTGCTTTGTTTGCAGCCAGATTTGTTGCTGGTACAAAATTCGTCATCGCATTGCTCACCTGATCCCGAATGACACCCGCCACAGTATTCACCGTAAGATCAGCTGATGTATCTCCGGCTTGGACCGTATAATTGCAGCTCCCGGTAGTCGAGTTGGTCACCGTAAAGGTACAGGTACGATCAGTTGTGCCTGTCTCCAGTGTCACGGTCACGCTCCCTGTGGACGTAACGGCTTCAGAGAAGGTGAGACTCACCGGGATCGTCGCTCCGACAGTATAAGTACCATTTGTCTGTGAAGATGTGATATTGGTGATAGTCGGAGGTGTTCCGTCCACCGTCACCGTCGCTGGAGTTCGAGTCACAATCGCATTGCCTGACTCACCATCTGCCGAAGCAATCGAAGCCGTGGTAAACGCGATACTCGAGCCTGTCACTGAAGCCAGCGCTGTAAATGTAAAGGTTGCAATCGTCGAAGTCGTGGTCACGGACGGGTTAGCGAGTGGTACTGCGAGCGCAATCGATGCTGTACCGTTTACGTTGTTGATCGAGGCCGCCGCGAGTTCAAGAGAAAAAATGGAGGATGCAGCGATACTGTCGAGACGAAACTTTGTCTGATCAAAAGTAACACGCAACTCAACGGCGCTCACGGCATTGGTCCCAGGATTGATGCGAGCATCAAGAGTGAATTGTTGGTTACCAGCCACGGAAACACTCGCCGGATTAAAAAGAAGGGTCGAGTTCGCTGCTGCTTGTGTCTGGTTCAAACCTACCCCCGGCAGCAACGACAGCGTCCCCCGGGTCGTTTCATCCTGAAAAGTACTCGAGGCATTCCAAATCAGCATAACCAACGCCCCACCGACGAACACAATGCTGAGTAAGGCTAGAGACAGGCGAACCTTTTGTCTTCCGACGAGGAGAATTGATCGCCCCAATGATTGGTAGCCCTTTTCGACATTCTTTTCGAGATTTGAATTCAGCATACTGTTACGACGTTTATTATTTTTCACTCACTGAAACAGGCGCTCACCAAACATCACAAAATTGTCCTCACTATTCTACCACTTTCCGAGAGCAAACACACTATCCCTGTCAACTCGTTTGCCCCAGTCCCGATGGACGCTGCAAACGGACTAGCGTTTTGGGGCTACCCTTTCCAACATCTCCGCCCCAGCCTATCAACGAGCTATGATCTCAATCCTGGCTGTTTTCTTTTCACGAATCACATTGTTCGGTTCATCATCAGCAGCCAGCAATGTCCGATCAGAAAAAACAATCTCTGTGCTCGGTACCACTGTCAATGTTCGAAAGACATAGGTTGCAATCACCTGTCGACCACGCACGGTCGGTTGCTCAAGTGGGACACCGAGCGCAATAGAACCTGTCCCCTGTTTGTTATCGATCATGGGCGCTTGGAGGCTCAGAGCAAAGGCTGGTGAGGGCACTATACGCTCCAGTTTGAGACGATCTGGATCATACTGCACAGAAAGTTCCGCACCACTCACCCGATTTCCACCCGTTTCGACCACCACACTCAGTGAAATTCTCTCTCCACTCCTGATCTGGGTCTCTGCTGGATCAAATGAGAGCACACTCTCAGCATGCAGCACCGGTTGCGGCAGTCCTAATCGGGGCGAATCTTCAATCTGAAAGCCGGTTTCTTTCTGTTCCTCGTTTGCTGGTGTCACCATGCGAAACTGTGGAGCGTAATACCTCACTCCAACCAATGCAACAACAAAGAGGAGCAGTCCTATAACCCTTTCTCGTTGGGTTATCGACCGGCGAAAAAGTGCCAACACCATCGCTTGCATACGTTTTGTCTTCATCACACGGATTATCTCACCTGGGATGCCACGGGGCATCATCACTCACCCAAACCGCTCCTACCTATCGTGTATAGCTATGTTAACATATTTCACCTAGTGAAATTCAAATGAATAAACAGCATCCCGCTTCCATTTTCAGGAACGGGATGCTGTTTCTATCTTTTCCTTTTTTGATTGCACCACGACAAGCCGTGGAAAGATCAACCCAAACGCGTACCACTTCTCGCCTCTACTTCACCGCTTCCTTGAGTCCCTTACCAGCAGTAAATTTTGGTACTGTCATAGCCGGAATAGTGATCTTGGCTTTTGTCTGAGGATTGATACCTTCACGGGCTGCTCGATTCGAAACCTTGAAGGTTCCAAAGCCCGTGAGTGTGACCTTGTTCCCCTTGCGGAGTTCACCCGTCACGACATCTTCAAACGCCTCCAGGACGAGTTCCACATCCTTTTTGGCCAGACTGGTCTTGTCGACAATCCCGTGCACCAGTGCATCCTTGTTAACATTTCCCATAGTTGTTCCACCTGCCTTCCTAGTGTTAATTTCATTCACTTTTCGGAGTACTATCTCCTTGCCCCGAGAATAAGCCAAAATCAGAAATGACGCAACCCTTTTTGGCTCTCCCATGGGATTTCTGTCAAGTCTAA
>CAYLPD010000011.1:0-6501 GCA_964385515.1 uncultured Bdellovibrionales bacterium | reverse complement strand
GCGTATTCGACGGCTCTAGTCTCGCGGAACACAACCACTTTGATCTCGCCGGGGTACTGGAGCTCTTCTTGGATGCGCTTGGACACATCACGGGCCAGTGTCATCGCACCATAGTCATCAGTCTTCTCCGGATTCACAAAGATACGAACTTCGCGACCGGCCTGAATAGCATAGGACTTTTCAACCTGCGGAAACGTATTGATGAGGGATTCGAGTTCTTCGAGACGCTTAATGTACTTTTCTGCTGTTTCCTTGCGCGCACCGGGACGCGCGGCAGATAAAGCATCAGCAGCCGTCACGATATAACTCTCAATCGTCGCATGAGGATATTCATCGTGATGCGATTTCATCCCATCGATAACATTTTGCGTGATGCCAAACTTTTCCAGGATACGCATGCCGATCTTCACATGCGTTCCCTCAATCTCGTGATCCACCGCCTTACCAATATCATGCATCAGCCCCGCCTTGCGCGCCGTTGCAACATCTGCCCCGAGCTCGGCCGCGAGAGCAGCTGCCAAATAGGATACTTCAAGTGAGTGGAGGAGGACATTTTGCTTGTAACTATAGCGATAGCGAAGTCGACCCAGGATATAGAGGAGTTTCGGATGAAGGCCGGCCACACCCGCTTCATACGCAGCCGCTTCTCCCGCTTCCTTGATTTTATTGTCGATCTCCTTGCGGCCCTCTGCAACAGCTTCCTCAATCCGGGCTGGATGGATACGGCCATCGGCAATCAGTTTCTCGAGCGCGATTCGAGCCACTTCTCGCCGCACCGGATCAAAACCAGAAATAATAATTGACTCCGGCGTATCATCGACAATCAGCTCGACACCCGTTTCCTTTTCGAGAGCGCGAATATTGCGACCTTCCTTACCGATAATCTTGCCCTTGATATCGTCCGACGGAATAGTGATAGTTGTGGTCGTAAACTCAGATACATGGCTTCGTGAATACTTTTGGATAACCGTCGCCATGATTTGAAAAGAACGCTTCTCGAGCTCATCGTGAGCCTCATTCTCAAGCTTGGACATGCGCGCGACCAAAGCATCCTTACTCTCCTCCTCAACCAGTTTCATCAGTCGACTCTCAGCTTCTTCATGACTCAATTTGGCAGTCTGTTGCAATTCCTCCATCTCTTTTACTTTCAAACTCTCAATTTCAACCTTGATCGCTTGGATTTCCTCTGCTCGACTGAGGAGTCGCTTCTTTTCTTCTTCAATAGCCTGAGCTTCTTTCTCAATCTGAACCTCACGTTTTTCAAGCCGTGTTTCTTGATGGCTTATTTTTTCTTCCCTCGACTGTTCGTTCTTTTTGGCAACCTCAAGAATCTCGACGGCCTTGTTCTTGGCTTCAAGCGTGAGTGTTTCCGAGGCCCGTTTGGCTTCCTCGATAATCTTGGCAGCTTGACCCTCAGCCGTAGAGAGCTGCTTCTTGGCGAGGTTTTGGCGAATGAGATAACCGACAAAAATACCAATGCCGAGTGCGGCACAGGCAAAAATAATGGTAAGCGGAGTCATACAAGAAAATGACGCTGTTTCAGGCGCCGCCTCGCTACCGATCAGTCTGGGTGCAAACGCAATACCATGAGCACGAGGATCGTCTGCTCACCTCAAGCCAGACGACTCTCCGAAAAGAGTTGGATAAGAAACCGGGGAAATCCGAGAAATCATAGTCATCTCTTCTTCGATACCGATCAGGAAGCGCGACACTTGAAGAGCGAATTGAAAATTAGTATCTGCCTCACCATACTATCCCCATTTACGACTATTGTCAAAAGGCGAATACTGTTATACTACGCTGTAGCAAGCCAAAAGATAACAAAAATGCCGATAGAAACTCCGTTTCGGCCGTTTGTACTCGTCGTCCTTGATGGCTGGGGTATCTCCAATACCACACAAGGC
This sequence comes from uncultured Bdellovibrionales bacterium, assembly GCA_964385515.1. Classification (GTDB taxonomy): domain Bacteria; phylum Patescibacteriota; class Minisyncoccia; order Moranbacterales; family UBA1568; genus SSEF01. The sequence goes on along the minus strand of CAYLPD010000011.1, from coordinate 4,597 downwards.
AATCCGATCCGTGAGGCCAAACTTCCCACCTTTGATAAGTTCAATCGCTATTACCCGATGACCACTCTCCAGGCTTCGGGGATTTCCATTGGTCTTCCCTGGAACACTGCTGGAAACTCTGAAGTTGGTCACATGACCATGGGCGCCGGCCGCATCATTTATCAGAATATGCCCCGGATCGCCTTGGCTATCCAAGACGGCAGTTTTCATCAAAACCCGGTGTTCCTGGAGGCTGTCGAACGCATCAAGGCTCATGATTCGACACTCCATCTCATGGGTTTGATCAGCCCTGGGTCTGTTCACTCGCACAAGGATCATGTCCTGGCACTCCTACGTTTTGCCAAAGAACAACATGTCACTAAAGTCGTGGTTCATGCGTTCATGGATGGACGCGATTCCGCGCCCACATCCGGTATCGGCCATCTCCGAGAACTTGCCCGGGAAATGAAACTCGTTGGCGTGGGTGAAATTGGCAGTCTCATAGGCCGCCACTTCGCGATGGACCGCAACAATAATTGGGATCGCGTCGAAAAAGCCTATCTGATGCTTACCAAAGGTATCGGCGAACGGACAAACGATCCTCTCCTCCACCTTGAGCAGCTCTATGCCAAAAACATTACCGATGAATACATCGAACCGACGATTATCGAAAAAAACGGGGCGCCGGTCGGGATCATTCAGGACGACGATGCTGTGATCTTTTTCAATTTCCGAGAAGATCGCGCGAGAGAGATTACCAAGGCTTTCGTTTCACCAGAATTCGATGGCTTCGTCCGAGAGAAACTCCTAGACATTTACTTTGCAACGATGACCGAGTATGAGAAAGACCTCCCCACCCACGTCGCCTACCCACCCGAAGACATCCATGACAGCCTCGGGGAAGTCCTCTCAAAAGCTGGATTACGCCAACTCCGCATCGCTGAAACTGAAAAGTATGCCCATGTCACTTATTTCTTCAACGGTGGCAATGAAGAAGCCTTTCCCGGTGAAGACCGAATTCTCATCCCCTCACCGGCGGTCGCTCATTTTGATGAACAACCAGAGATGAGCGCTCCCGAAGTGACGGACATGGTGATCAAAAAGATTCAAGAAAATATTTATGATTTCATCCTGGTCAACTATGCCAACCCGGACATGGTCGGCCACACCGGAAACGAAGCTGCATCAATCAAGGCAGTCGAGGCCACAGACAAAAGCCTCTCCCGGCTCATCCCAGCGATTCTCCAAGCTGGCGGAGCTGTGATCATCACGGCTGATCATGGTAACGTAGAAGAGGTTACCAATCTTCAAACGGGCGAACGAGACACGGAACATTCCACCAATCCAATACCACTCTGGTATATCACAGCAGGCAATCATCGCGAGAAGAACTCGGCAGAAATGATCCGCGAACAAAATGAGGTACACGGCTTGCTCTCAGACGTAGCTCCCACGATCCTGGATATCCTGGGGCTCGAGAAACCCGAGGTCATGAACGGGGCCTCGCTCCGGACCATCCTGGAAAAAACCTCTTAGCTTGATTTTGACGGATCGGACATTTCGGGTTACAACAGGGAGGTTACGCACTCGCACTCGTACCCGCCCCGAGTCGCTCCGCGAATGCGATGCAGGCAAAGCAGCTCAGCGGCAGGGTGTGTCTGATCTCCTGACACACAAAACAGGCCCCGATAGCTTAATGGATAAAGCTCCGGTCTTCGGAACCGGCAATGGGAGTTCGATTCTCTCTCGGGGCACCTAGGATTTGAAAACTGAAGGAATGGTCCCGCCCTAGCGGGATTGAAGTCGACAGCTTGTCCCGTGAGAGAGCGGAGGAGTGGCCGAGTGGTTGAAGGCAACAGTCTTGAAAACTGTCGTACCTGAAAGGGTATCGTGAGTTCGAATCTCACCTCCTCCGCTCTCTCACGGGATCTTGCCAGCCCAAAGCTGGTCGGCCTCAGGCCGAAGAACTGTCGCACCTGAAAGGGTATCGAGGGTTCGAAATATCGGTTATTTAGTTGAGCATATCCTCAGTCTCAGCTCTGACCTTCTCAGCCATCCCATCATTCGCTCCAGTCAAAATTGTACTTGTCGCTCCGCAGGAGCTTTCCTATATCGGCCGCTATTTCCTTTATATCTTTGCTATCCAATGGATTAAACGAGTCGTAGAATCCTGTCTCTCGATGGGGTAATTGGACTGCGTCTCCATATTTCTGATGTACGGCTGTTTTTGCTCGGCCATAGATTTGCATATGCAAGGTCGGGCCCTCGGGCTTGAAAACACCCCAGTTTCCCATATCCTGGTAATTGACGATGCCTATGTCTACTCCACGACGTGACATAGCTGACACAAGAGCCTCACCGACCGCCATCGAAAGTTTCATATACTCAACCGCCAGTTCAGGAGAAAGTTGAGTACGATCACGTACGGGCACTTTGGGAAATATGTATATGTGTCCGCCCTCCGCCCTGTCGATAAATGGTTTGGAAGCCGCCTGAATCAAAAAATTGTCCGTCTCATATACAGGTATTTGCATGATAAGAGTATATCAGAAAACGAGAATGGGCTGAGGATTCATGTGGTTAAACACCTTCACCCGATTAACTCGGAAGTGCTTCTCCCAGATTGAAAGAGCCTAGCAGATCTATTCAGAAAGATTCCCTCTAGCCGACGCCATCATCGAAAAATCATGCTATAGTAGAAAAAACGAAAATTCCTATGGAACCAATACTTGTCGGCACACCTCTCTTGTCGTGGCGCGCTCCAGAGCACATCCATATCCGCCCGAATCCGCGCGGACTCATGGTTTCGACGGTACTCCTCGCCCTTATCATCGCCTACGCTATCTACACCAATAGCCCCATTATGGCGATTACCTTTTTCCTAATCGGCATTGTTGGGTATTTATTTGTGACACGCGATCCACGTGAGTTCGAGTTCAAAGTTACGAATAAAGGCGTTGTGGGAGGCAAAACACTCTATGCCTTTGAGGATATCCATTCATTCTGGATTTACGAAGAATATCCGCTCAAAGGAGTCCTCAGTCTCCACTCAAACGGAATCATTTCACCTTTCATCCATATCCCCATTGGTGATGTGCCAGCCAAAGAGCTGCGCGAACTTCTCCTCGACCATATCCCCGAAGAGAAGCATGAGCCGACGATGATTGACACTTTGGAAACAATGCTGCATATTTAGTGAGCTGAAAACTCACCACCACCGTCCAAGATCAAAGGAGGAGAACTTGGATTGTAGGCGTTTTTGTTTCTGTGAACGATCAAGGCCAAGAAATCCAGCCGTACGCGCTCGTAGCTCAGTGGATAGAGCATCTGGTTGCGGTCCAGAGGGTCGCAGGTTCGATTCCTGCCGAGCGCACAAACAAGCGTTTGCAAAAGCGTCATCGTTCTATAGTGAAACCCCAGAGCAGTTTTCAAGTAATACTCCGAGACAAGTAAAATTCCGCTCCCCCTCTCCCGTTACGCGCTCGTCGTATAATGGATAAGACACATCCCTCCGAAGGATGAAATGCAGGTTCGATTCCTGCCGAGCGCACCAGAGTCCGTGAATCTTTGAAACAAAGCGGAAATATAGGTTCCCGTCGAATGTGTTGTGGCCAAGAGGACAGCGAACGCCACCTCCCAAGGATACTGTCTCACTCCCTCCAATCAATATCAATACTGATCGCGATACTGCTGATACGCCGCCATGAGTTCAATCGTGATTGGCCCCACCGTCCCCTTCCCAATCAACTGGCCATCAATACTGACCACCGGTACGATTGCCTTGCTACTCCCGGTGATAAAGACCTCATCTGCCTGAAGTAATTCACTGAGTGAGACCGATTTTTGTGCGGTCTTTTTCCCTCGCGCTTCGGCCAGCTCTATTACCAGTCGCTGCGTGATACCCCAGAGCACGTTGTCCCAAGTCGTCGATAGGCTGCCATCCTTCACCCAAAAAAGGTTGCTTTGAGAACACTCCGAAACCATTCCTCTGCTCACATACAATGTTTCATATGCACCAGCTGCATCTCGTCTGTCCAGATCCTGAATGGCAATCGCGTGATTGGCAAATTTCACCTGTGGCAGTGAGCGCTCGAATTCGAGTGTGATCAGTGACACACCGTCCCGATACACCGACGGATTGAGTGGATGCGTTGGCTCGACAAGCATGAAAAAATTCTCTTGACCGGGCATTGGACGGAAACCATCGGTACTCGGACCAGCCGAGAGTACCGTCCGAATCATCACCTCTGTCTCACCCGCCTGCCGGATAAGTTCAGTAATGATTTCACTAAACCGAATTTCATCCACCGGAAGACGCAAGCGAAGTATCTCCGCCGAACGAGTCAGCCGTGCGTAGTGCCAAGGGAGTTGAAAGGGTCGACCCCGATATACCGGCATCACGTCGAACACTCCATATCCACGGAGGAGACCGAGGTCACGCGGGCTGATACAAATATCGGATTCGTCGCAGAACGTTCCGTTCTGATAAGCTCTTGGCATGCTCCTATGCTAACATCGCCCGGGCCAGCGCTCAAACTGAAACCTTGACGGGGCATCTTTTTCCGGCTATAGTGATGGCGCTCGTTAACAACAAAAACATGTGTTCGCCACCCCCACC
>CAYLPD010000010.1:0-40570 GCA_964385515.1 uncultured Bdellovibrionales bacterium | reverse complement strand
ACCTATGAACCACAAGCCTCTCTTCCTCGCCACCGTTCTCATCGCCCTGCTCACTATCGCGGGTGCTTTTTGGTATATGCAACAGCGTCAGGTGGCTGTGAACCAGCCAGTCGTGACTGATCCAGTCGGAGAAGTCCCAGTTCAGGTGAAACCAGAAAAATATCCCCAGCACATCGAAGTCATCCCGGGGAATACCGATGAAGTCTGGTACAACATTCCCGAGCTTGGTATCCGGATGAAGCTCAATAAGGAGTTCGCGGAGGATTTGGTGTATACATTTGTTCATGAAAAAAATATGCATAACGAAGAGTGGGATGCCATATATTTTTCTACAAGATCACTGACTAGCATTGACAAAGGATGTTCCCCAGAAGGAGGAAGTCCATTGGGGGTAGTGACTAAGGGCAACGTGACTGAACTGAATAAAACTGATGTAGCTATTGCTTCAAGACTAGATAGCATTATTCGAATAGGAGAAGACTACTATATTTGGTCTGGATCTCAAGCTACTTGTTGGAATCCTGAAAATGATGAAGTGATTCAAGAAACACGATCACCAAAGGATTATGTAGGCTCTGGGGCAAAATATGTTTCTGATGGTGTAAAAACCATCGAGCTCATCCCTCAAAATTAGGGAAGAAATCAAAAGAAAAACAAACGGAAAGGAGATTGTTTCGCGGGGTATCAGCCCTCAAAATAGTCTCTGACCGTTTGTTTTTCTCAGCAGGAGAGACTATAGTCGGTCTTAGCTCATTCACAATCTATCAACTCTCAAGAAGGAGTCTGTCATGTTGCGAGTAATCTGCATTCTGTTGGTTTGTCTTGTTTCTATCGCTCATGCAGCTGAAGATTCGTATGACTCGTATGACTTTCAAAATCGTTGCCCTCAGGAAGGGAAAACAGCAGAGGATAACTTTAACACAAATTCATACTATCTCGATGGCCGGAATTTCCCGATCTGTCAGTGCACCTCGTATGTAGCCTTCAAGCTGAACGAACACTGGGGCCCGGGAGCACCGCGATTCACGAATCAGTATTACTCACATAACCGGTGGGGTCATGCATATGAGTGGCTCGATCGAGCTATAGATTCAGAGATTGGCATCACGGGTGCGAGGGACAACTTCACTTGGGACGAGAATGCCTACAACGCAGTTTTCATCGGGGATGTCGCGTTGTGGGAGAGAAGAGGAACTGGTGCTTACAGCTACGGTCATGTAGCGTACGTGGAAGATGTTGAGAAACCAAGTGGTGTCTGGAACGGCTGTGTTACATACTCACAGTACAACGTAGTGAAGTACGATTTCAACCGAGTTCGAGTCTGCAGAACAAGCGACAGGAACAATCCTGACTACTACAAATTTCCCGACTACTTCCTCCACATCGACCAGGATCGTTCCTATTGCCTCCGGCCAGAAAACCGAGAGACGGGGAGCTGTCGGACCTTGAACGCTGGGACGCGGGTAGCGAATGGATCGAGACAGAAGTACATCGGTGGCCTCGGTGGCTCCTCCACCCCCTTCAACCTCGCCGTCAACCGTTTCTGGGTACGGGATGCGGCCACCGGGACGGATCTTGATCCGAGTATGTCGCTCGTCCGTATCGCCCAAGTCCTCCAACCCCGGATCCAAGTCAAAGCCAAAGACGGGGACACGCATGACCACATGCGTCCTGGCAAAGACCGCATCGAAGTCGACCTCTACGCCCGTCTGGACTCTGGTGACTGGTTCTTCCTGAAACGTGAATACATCCAAGCCACCAATCTCCCGAGTGGCTCTACACATACCGAGCATGTCGACTATACAGTCCCACCCGGTGTCCAGACTCTCAGCTTCAAAGCCAAGATTGACGCTGAAGACGAAGCCTCTGAATCCAATGAAGGGGATAACTGGACGGAGATCCAAACCTTCTCGGTGGCGAGCAATATCCCAACCTCACCGACCAGTTTGACCATTACTGTGACGGACTGAGAGGAGGGGTCTGACGATTTTTGAAACAAACATTCTTGACCACTGATCTCTTTATGGAGGGGTTAGTGGTTTTTTCTTGTCCCACTCGGATGCCAAGTGCTTCTGAAATAGCAAGTGATGATCTAAAGACCGCGAAGGAATTCGCTGAGAAATGAAGCAATGGACTGCCGTGAATGCTACAAAATTTCTATTTCTTCTTTCGTTTGTCATGGAAGGTTTGATATACCTCCTTTAGTTGCTCATCGGTGACGTGGGTGTAGATCTGGGTCGTGGTGATCGAAGAGTGTCCGAGCATGGCTTGAACCGAGCGAATGTCGGCCCCGTTGCGGAGGAGATCAGTGGCAAAACTGTGGCGGAGGGTATGTGGATGCACATCTTTTACGATACCGGCTTTTTTCGCGTAGTGCTTTACCAGTCGTTCGACAGTACGAGGCGTAAGACGGAGCGTCTCACGGGTCGCATTCTTCTTGTTGATCAAACCTTTTTTTGGATGTGAAACGAAAAGCGCCGGATCGATATCCGTTCGATGTTCGAGGTAGTCAGCAATGGCGCGGATCGCTCGAGGGGAAAGAAAGACAACACGCAGTTTTGAGCCCTTGCCTCGGATACCAAATTCTTCTTTGGCGAGATTGACTTGGTCGCGGTCGAGATTGGTAAGTTCAGAGACGCGGAGTCCGGCCGAAAAGAGGAGTTCGAGGATAGCGCGATCGCGGCGGGCACGAATACCATCCCCCGAAGGAGCTGCCAAGAGCCGTTCCACTTCTTCAGACTCCAGGAAGTCTACCTGGCGTTCGGGTACTCGGCCAATCTCAATTTTTTCGGGGGCGAGGGTAGGGATATCATTTTTGGCGAGGTATTTCAGAAAGGTGCGCAAGACAATGGCGTGGTATGCCTGAGTGCTTCGTTTGAGCGTAGTGCCGCGCCTTGTTTCTTTCCGATTGAGGTAGACGCGGTAGGCGCGGATTTTTTCAAGTGTCAGGTCTGCAGGCGTCTGGATCGTGCCCCACGCGAAGAAAGCTGACAGAGTATGAGCATAACTTTCAAGCGTCCGGGGCGAGCGCCCCAGCTCAATTTCGAGGTGTTCACAGAAGTTTTTAGCCAAGTGTTCAATCTCGTTTCTCGGATCCTTGGAGGGGGGCATAGTCAGATATTATACGACATGTATTGTAACATGACTGGGAGAAGGGGGGTGTGTATTATCTGTACAAAAAACATTTTGAATAAGCCATTTTATAAGAAAATTACCAAAAAATTTATTGACCAAAGGGGAATTTTTCGGTATCCTACCAGGCGTAACTCTTGGGGGAAATCTCGGATGTGGCATCATATTTTGAGCGATGTGACTAGGAGAAATTCCCAATAGAAAGGGCGAGCGTATTTCCTCGAACTGGACATCCTTTACCAGACAGGCCTGGAAGAAAATTCGTAGGTGGGCTGACTTTTCGTACTGGAATACGATGTTTCATCAGTGGCAAACAAAGTTTCTGATTTGGTTTAAAGAGAGGTCAGGTTATGTTCCGGTGATTCTGTTTCGCAAGTATGCAGCCTTTGTGCTTGTTGCCTCTTCGGCGGCTATTGTTTCAGTAACGAACTATGCCCAAGAAGTGGGTAAGCTCGATCGGCTGTTGATTTCACTAGGTGTGAATGTGGCGGACGAACAACGACTCGTTCCACGCCGAGCCGCCCAAGTATCCAATCAACAAAATCTTTCTCTTGTCCCTTTGGCGACCCCAACACTCATGGTCGATACGTCGGATCAGTCGGAAACGACTGTGCTCGATGAAACCTATCTCTCTCCGGAAAATCAAATGTTTCTTGCAAGCGCAATTGGCGCAAACAGCACGCGGGATCCTGAGGAAGAGGGTGGGGTGAAAATTTACACCGTGGCGACTGGAGACACTGTTTCGGGAATTGCTGCTGCCTATGGCGTGACAGTGAATACGATTCTGTGGGCCAATGATCTGGATAATGTTGATGCCATCAAGCCGGGTGACCAAATCTTTATTCTGCCAGTCGCGGGCTTTAATTATCTGGTGAAGACGGGTGATACTATCGAGACGGTGGCGGCCAAATATAAAGCCGAGCCGAGCCGCATTATCGCCTACAATGGGTTACCGGCCAATGGTGAACTTACCGCTGGTGAAGAAATTATCATACCGGATGGTGTGAAAGAAACCGCTCCGAACGTACCGACGTCCACGGGGCTGGCTCGACGAGAATACGCAACGCAGTCTGGCGTGGGTGCGGCAACGGATATCACTCCGAATTTTTCGCGTCCCAAAGAGGGAAAGGTTGGTCAAGGACATCGTTTCCCCTATGGCTATTGCACTTGGTTTGTGGCCCAGAAGCGCTATGTTCCCTGGGGTGGGAATGCAGGGACGTGGCTTTTCAATGCGCGGGCTTTTGGTTACAAGACGGGAAAGAATCCGACCGTTGGCTCCATCGTTGTAACAACCGAGAATCGTTACTATGGTCACGTGGCGGTTGTAGAGAAGGTGAGCAGCGACACGATCACTGTCTCCGAAATGAACTATACCGGCTGGGCGAAGAAGAGTGTGCGGCAACTGTCTCGCTCGAGTCGAGTGATCAAAGGATACATCTATTGATGGGCGTGTTTATTCTCAGGGCGTAGTATTCGCTTCGCCAGCACTTGTGGTATACTATTGGCATATTCAAGTGCGGACGCTCATATTTTTGCGTACCTATGCGTGGGGTGGGAAAAAACAGACAAAAAATTTTCGCAAGCCTTTTTCTTTCAATACTTGTCCTCCAGGGGATTTTTGGCTGTGTGACATCGGTGTATGCTCAAAACGGTGAGGTTTCTGATACAACCTCCGCTGCTATTTCGGGTGCAGTGACAACCGACGGCGTAAAACAGGGCCAAGGGATAGCGTGGGGAGATACCAGTGGCATTGTAGGGGGTATCCTCGACAGCCTAAAGGATTTCTCACTGTGGGTGCTGAATTTAGTAAAGAAAGCCATCATTCTCATCATCGGATCTCCAGCAGCCGCTTTGTTTGTCTGGGTCGTTAATCCAGCCAATGTTTCGGGGCCAACCGGGGTGTTGAATTTCCCCGCCGTCTATACTCTTTGGCAGTTTATTCGAGATTTCTTCAATCTTTTCTTCATCTTCATCCTCCTTTTTTCGGCCTTTGCAACGATTTTTCAGGTGGATAGTTTCAATATTCGCAATATCTTCAAGAATGTTCTGCTCGCTGCACTCCTCATTAATTTCAGTTTTCCGATTACGCGCTTCCTCATTGATGTGGCCAATGTCCCAATGTACTACTTTATCAATGATGTTATCGGAGCCGGAGGCGGCCAGGGGGCGGTGACAGCAATGAATAACCTTCTCGGGTTTTCGGGGATGTCGGGAGCGGCGCTGACAAATGGTTATATAGATACCTTTGCGGGGATTATCTTTGCGTTCCTGTTCAGTGTGTCGCTGGCTGTTCTTTCGGTGATGTTGATTGTGCGCCTTGTTGCGCTGACACTGCTTCTTATTTTTTCTCCGATTGGTTTTGCTTCAGCTCTCGTCCCCGGACTCAGTAAGTACGGTCAAGAGTGGTGGAGTAAGTTCTGGAGTTACGCGCTCTTTGGACCGGCGGCTGCTCTCATGTTGGTGGTTTCGCTCAAGTTTCTCGAGGCTACTCAAGCAGCCAATGTCTGGAGGTCAGTGAATGAAGTTTCGACCAATGCCAGCGTCAGTGGAGAAGGATCAACACTGATTACCAACGTTATTTTTTCGACGATTCCGGTCATTTTGCTCTGGGCGACCATTGGTCTGGCCAATAAATTTTCCGTTGCCGGTGCTGCGACCGTTGTCGGCATGGGCTATGGCGCCGCACATTGGACGCGGAAGAAGGTGCAGAATGGTGCTATGTGGGCTACCAAGAAAGCAGTACTTAACCCTGTGACGCGAGGCGTTGGCCAGGGCGTCGCCCAGCGTTTCAATGACAATAAGTTCGTGAAGTGGGCAAAGGCACCGAGTGAGGTGGAAGCCCGTGTTCGGGGTGCAGTAGGTACCGGTACGGTAAGGGGTGAGCTGGATAAACTGCATGAACAAGAGGTGAAGAAAGAGCTCGATGAGCTGAAGAAGAATAAGACGAGTCATTCTGAGGCAGCCAAAGGCATGAAGACCGGCAGTTCGGCATCGCGGCAAGCCAATGCCATGTATTTGGCCCAGAATGATGATATTCGGAACGCTGCTGAATTCAGGGATGGCTTGGCAGCGATGGCCGGAAATGCTGAATTTACGAGCGAATTTGTTAAAAAGTCACAAAGTGCCATTGATAATGTCACGGATCTAGCAACAGCCCTCAATGCCCTCGGTACCGACAGCAAAACGGCTGCATCAGTTATTGAAAAAATAAACCCGTCCGCCCTAGCTGCGACTGATGCTGAGTATACCTCTTTGCTAGCCTCTTCTCCCATTGCCGCATCTCCAGTTATGCAAAAACAGCTCCAAGGTAAGATGAAGAAAGAGGGTCGGATGAATGCGGTGATAGACCATGAAGTCAGGACTACGGGAGCAAGTATGACAGCGGTAGTTGATCGTCAAATGGATAGTATGACAGTTGAGGAGATAGCAAAACAAGACAATCTACTTCGAACTAATCCCGATGCTCACGGTTATGTGCTCGGTTTGAGGGCGCGCGATCCTCAGAAGTATCAAGAGATAAAAAACAAGATGAAGTCTGGTACGAGTGCATTGTTTCCGTAAGCTCCCTAACCGGCAGTCTCTACCGTGAACACCGATACTTCAAATAATATACTCTATTTTCCGATGCTTGTTTCTGAGAATGGAACGGCTGAGGTTATGCCATCCGAAGTCTCAGAGCCTCTTTGGGAGAAGTTGAGAAGTTTGTCAATAGATAGGCAAAATATTCTCGTTTCTCCAGAACTGCACCAAAAACTTCTTGAGTTAAAGGGCAGGCTAGCTCTACAGGACGCAGCGATTGGCTATGTGAGTTTGGTGATCAGAAAAATATTTTTTCAAGAGCTTGACTTTTCTGGGGCGGAGAAAAAAATTAGCTCGATGTTGACTGCAGGTGGTTTCGACAATCCAAATCAAGCAAGAGGAATTATTGAATTCATCCAGAAAGAGATCCTTACGATCAAGCCAGTAAAGAGAATTGAATCAAAAGAAACTGAGAGTCCACTTCCGAAAGCCAAAACGGTCCGGCTGCCACTCCTCAAGGCGATGAGTGAGTACCGGCATTTGTCTGAGCAGCTCATCACAAACGAGAAGATCAAACTCAAAGCATCTCTGGAGATGGTGCGGCCATCGCTTGGCAATTGGTTGCGAAGTTACCGAGAGGAAATTGGCATCGGTTTTCATGAGACGGCTCAACGGGGAAACTTTCTCTTTCAGTCACAGAACGGCAAGCGGCTTTCAAATGGGGAGCGTGCTCGGCTCAATCTTATCCTGAAATCAGTTGAGGAAGAATATCCACTGGAGATTGACGTCACCCATGAAACTATCATCTTTCCACCCTCAGGTGATGCGTCGATGGAATTGACGCAGATCAAAGCGCAACCGATGAATCCCATTATCCGTCCTCGTGGGTTGCCGACGGATTCGAAATCCATTCATCCGAGCGCCAATTCGGCCACCCAAGCAGTGGTCTCTGACACACAGAAACCAGCGGTGACACAATCATTTAAACCATTTTTCAAGAAAATAACTCCTCCTGAAAAGAATGTTTCTGGGAAGACACTTCATTTTTCAACCGGTCATGTCTTGCCCGCAGAGCGTGAAGCAGGGACCCTTCCCGAAGGAACGAATGCGGCGCTTCGTCAGATGCAACAGCCAACCCAAGGGATCCAGCGTGAGCCGCGAAGTCAACCGACCAATAGTCCGTATTCTATTCGTCCACTTCGTTCACGGAACGGAGGGAACGGAGATATCTGAGATTTTTATCACATAGACGGCTACTCCTCGGTATCTGTAAAGTGATATACTACAAGGTGTGAGCTCTCTTTTTGATTTGGTACAGCGGAGAGTTATCACATTACCGAATACAAAACGTTATGATGTTCAGTGTCCCCCAATTTATCGATATCGAAGACAAGATCGCCGGCCCGCTTACCTGGAGGCAGCTCTTGTGGATGATTGGCATGGTGATTGTTCTGCTCGTACTTTACAATGCTATCGGGACCGCGGGTTTCTTCATTCTGGGTATACCGTTGATTATTCTCTTTTCTGCGCTCGCATTCTATCGTCCTCAAGGGACACCGCTCATCGTATTTCTTTTCCATGGTTTTTCCTATTTGTTTCGTCCAAAGGTCGCGGTATGGGAACGGCCGACGAGACGAATCAAACAAGCCCCGGTAGTCGCTACGCCAGTGGTTCAGGCTCCAAAGGGGAAGAGCATTACAGCCGCAGAGTTGCGACGATTGGCCAATATTATGGATAGCCACTAGCCGTATGGAATTACTTTCAAGGAAAAAATCTGGCAGTGCAAGTACGCAGCGGTATGTGGAGGTCGAGGAAATCCGCGATGGAGTGTTGGTACTCAAGACGGGGGCACTCCGGGCGGTTTTGCTCGTTTCTTCCATAAACTTCGACCTGAAATCGAGTGAGGAGCAAGACGCTATTATTTCTCAGTACCAGAATTTTCTCAACTCGCTTGATTTCCCGGTGCAAATTCTCGTTCAATCGCGTCGCTTCAATATTGATCCATACATTGAGTTGCTCAAGGCCAAGGAATCTCAGCAGATGAATGAACTGCTGCGTTTTCAGATGCGAGAGTATCAAGGATTCATCAAAAATTTGACAGAGATTTCCAACATCATGTCAAAGTTTTTCTATGTGGTAGTGCCATTTTCGCCAGTGGAAAACAGTCAGGGCGGCTTCTTTCAGAAAATAGGTGATATTTTCAATCAGAAGAAAACGGTTGGATTGAAGACGGAGCTTTTTTATACGTATCGGACTCAGCTGATGCAACGGGTAGAACATGTGGTGGCCGGACTTTCTCCGATGGGTGTTCGGGCAGCAGTGCTCGAAACAGAAGAATTGATTGAGCTACTCTACAATAGCTACAATCCGTCACTGTTCACCTCTACAATCGTGAAGAATGTCGAAGCCATTGAACTTCAATCTTAGATATGGGACGAGAACTCATTATTTTTGACCGACCTATCAAGCGCGTGCCTGTCATTGATCCCATGAAAATCGGATCGGTTGGATCTGCTCCGGTGACACCACCACCAGCTGTTTCGTCTGGGATGGTTGCCCCTCCGGCGGCCGACACAGAATCGCTCGAACGCGAATCAGTCAAGGTAAATGCAACCCGTTCGTCATCATCGAAACCAGCCACAGCAACGCGGAAAGCCGGAAAGAAAGAAGTTCCATCGAGGGAAGACCTGGCAGAGGTCGAGTCGCTCGCTCCTTCTCGTGTGATTGTACCTCCCAAGGTCCAAGCCCCCGATGCTTTTGTGAGGGAAGTAGAACCGGTGTCGGAACCTGAGTCGTTTGATGATCACGAGGCTTCATCACGCGAAGCTGTTGCTGTGCCGGACTATGCAGCGTTATTGCAACCCGAAGCGAAGCGCGAAGTCTGGGCACGAGAAGTAGTCTCACGTGTTGCACCAGAAGAATATGCTCCCCAGTCAAAACCGGAAAAAACAGGAGTTTTCGATCGCCTGTTCAAGACAAAACCACAAATCTTGGCGTTGGATGAAGGGCTGGATACGGAACAACTCTATCAGAAGGGTCTAGCCACGATCAAAGATTTGATTGCCCCGCCGGCTATCCGAGTGACACCAGCGATGATGCAGATTGGTGATGTTGTTGCCAGGGCACTCTTTGTCATCGCCTATCCGCGCTTCCTCTCAACCAACTGGTTCTCGCCGATCATCAATCTTGATTTTCCAATGGATACAGCGCTTTTTATCCATCCGATTGAAACGGCAGAGATCTTGAAACAGCTTCGGAAATCAGCGACCCAGGTGCAGTCCCAGATGAATATTGAAGTAGAAGAAGGCAAGATTCGCGATCCTGTGCTTGAAGCCGCGCTTCAGAATATCGAGGAACTGCGTGATCGGCTCCAACAAGGGACAGAAAAGTTTTTCCGTTTTGGACTGTATATCATGATCTACGGCGCCGATGAGAAGGACCTCACTCAGAAGGAGCAATCCGTTGAAGCCATGCTTGAGGCTCAGCTCGTCTACACGAAACCGGCGGTGCTCCGCATGGATGCTGGTTTTACATCCACTCGGCCGCTTGCTAGTGATGCGCTTGATGTTGCCAACAATCTCAATACGGAACCACTCTCGACAACCTTCCCCTTTGTTTCCTCAGACCTCTCATCAAATGAGGGGATACTGTATGGTATCAATCGTCACAATAACTCACTGATTCTCTTCGATCGATTCAAAATGGAGAACGCCAACATGGTGGTATTCGCCAAGTCTGGTGCAGGGAAAAGTTACACAGTAAAATTGGAAGTCCTGCGAGCGCTCATGTTTGAATCAAGTGTGATCATCATCGATCCAGAAAACGAGTACAAGCATCTTTGCGAAACTGTTGGCGGGGTTTTCTTGAAGATATCACTGAATTCGGAAATTCACCTTAATCCTTTCGACATGCCAAAAGTTGGTACTGAGGAAGAAAGCGATGGTGTGTTCCGGAATGCCATCGCGAATCTCATTGGTCTCCTTCACCTGATGCTCGGAACTCTCTCTGCTGAAGAAGACTCGATTTTGGATCAGGCTATTCGTGAGACCTATGCAATCCGTGACATTCATGAAAATTCGAATTTTGAGCCACTCACAGCAAATTCGTTTCCGACGATGTCTGATCTCTATGCTGTCTTGAAAAACATGGAAGGAGCAGACCTCATTGCGGCTCGGTTGCAACGGTATACCGAAGGGATCTTTTCTGGTTTCCTCAACGAGCAAACGAATATCGATACCAACAACCAGCTGGTCGTTTTCAACATTCGTGATTTGGAAGAAGAACTCAGGCCGATTGCCATGTATATCATCCTTCAGTACATCTGGAATGACATCCGTTCAAAATTGAAGCAACGACTGATCGTCGTTGATGAGGCCTGGATTATGATGCAGAACGAAGATGCAGCCTCGTTCCTCTTTGGTATCGCCAAGCGTTGCCGAAAATATTACACTGGATTGACCACTATCACCCAAGACATTAGCGACTTTATGTCTTCGCGGTACGGCAAGCCGATTATCACAAACTCTTCGATGCAGCTCTTGCTTCGTCAGTCACCGGCATCGATTGATTACATTACGGAGACTTTTTATCTCACTGACCATGAAAAATTTCTCCTCCTGGAATCTAATGTTGGAGAAGGAATTTTCTTTGCTGGAACGAAACATGCTGCTATAAAGGTCATTGCTTCATACAGTGAGGACCAGATCATCACGTCTGATCCGCGCCAACTTCTTGAGATCGAAGATGCGAAGCGCGATTTTGATGCTAACAACCCGTAGTTAGTTATGGCTCATACGGTGAATCAGCCCGCAGGGAATGCTTCGTCGGTAGCGACCGGAAGGAAACCATCTCTTGTTCTCTATGGCGGGTTGGTTTTCGTTGCTCTATTCAAGGACCTGCTTGATCTTATCGGTTTAGGTTCATTACCTTTCATTGGGACGGTGGTTACATTGTGTTTTTCGTTTCTTATTTTCATGCTGCTCGTGCTGTTTGACCGTTCTGGCGGGCGGGGAAATAAGAAAATGGCACAAGGGATGGTCATGATGTTTGGAACCCTCATTGAAGGACTGGGTTTTGTGCTCAACTTTCTCCCGCTGGAGACGTTGACAGTCATTTTTCTCTATGTCATTTCTTATCGGGCCTGGAAGAAAGAAGCGGAGGGTGGAGTAGCAGACCAAAGGGGAGCTGTGAGGCGGATGCAACTTCAACAGAGACAGCTGACCCGAGCAGCTTCCCGTCAGGAACGAGTGGTGGCTGAGAGTGATCGTGTTGCCGAGCCAGCGCTGGAAGGGACAGGTGTGGTGCGACCAGGTCGGATCACTGTTCGGCGCGGTCAGGTGGTTTCATCAACGCCGCTCGTCATTCCGACTCGTGCGCCGCTGGCTCGTCCGGTGGTAGCGACGAGGCAGTCGGTTGGCAAGCAGTCGCAGGCGACTCGGTTTGGTTCGTCCGGATCAGGGAGACTGGGAGCGAGTGATGTTTCATCCGTATCGGAACGGGCGGCTGCTAATGATGCCACCTATCGAATTCGCGCGGCGGGCAGCCGGATGTCACAAACTTCCCCAGTTGCGGGTACTCGTCCTCAAGGAGGATTGCATTCTGGATCAAAAGTGACATCTCGTGGACAATTTCGGCGAGCTGCATAGTGTGATTGATGTTGGACGGAATTGTTCAGCGGATTTGACCAGGGTGGGATGGAACCCGAGGTATAATGGGTAGAGATGATAAGGGAATCAAGGGTCTATGGGGTATTGGATACAAATTATTGCCCGGCACAAAGAATTTTTCGGCACAAGTACGGTGGCCGTTGGATCGTTGTTGGTATTGTGGATGCTCGGTGGAGATAGCCGTGTCAGTCCGATGCTCCAGAGCATCATCGCGGCGGTAGGGGTTTTTCTCGTTATGCCGCTGGTATACTGCAAGCTCTTACTCGGTCGTCCATTGTCAGCCCTTGGTTTTCAGAGGGGAAATCCCTGGGCTGGCATTGGTGGAGGTGTTTTGGCACTCATCACAGCATTGGTGGCCCTCTTTGCCTTGTGGAATTTCACTCCTCTGCTTCGGGACTATCAACTTCCGGTGATAGTTGAGGAACAATTTCTCTTTTTTGTTCTCTATGAGGTTATCCTTGGTGGATTTATCACACTTCTGTTTGAAGTATTTTTTCGGGGCTTTGTGATGTTGCTCTGGCTTCGGAAGTGGGGGGTGTGGTCGGTGGTTGTTCAGGCCGTTCTCTTCAGTTTTCTGGTGTATGCGAGCGGCGGTCTCAATGCTTCAATGATACCAGCGCTTGTGTTTGCTCCGTTTGCTGGGCTGATTGCTTATCAGTCACAGTCTTTGTGGTATAGTTATAGTGCATCCTGGTTCTTCTTTTTCCTGACGGATGCCATCGTGTTGATTTTGCGTTAATGTTATGTTGAGCTTCAGAAAACACAAAAAGATTTTCCACCTGGTTCGTGTTTTGATGAGCGTGGAGCTGTTTTTGGTTTCCGTCTTACCTGCTTCAGCCGGCTTGTTTGGTGGTGGCGGTGGGGGTGGTATCAAGATGCCCTCGATTTCCCAGTCGGCTTCGGAGTTGGAACAAAGGTACCATATAAACACCGGTGCTATTCAGGGGCAGGGTGAAACGATGAATGTAGCGAATTCAAAGAAACCAGCTCCAGAAGTCTCTCTCTTCTTTTCACCCTCTGATCCAAAACCGGGAGAAAAACTGACGGCTCGGGCATTTCCGACTTATTTCACGAATGATGCGAGCAAGCTGTACTTTACCTGGTATCTGATGCGTGCTGGGTGTGAGGGCAACCTCAATACTGCTCGTTGTGATCTGAATGGTGACAACTGGGCCGATGAAGAGGACTATATGATTGAGGCTCATCGGATAATTGCCTCCAATGATCTTGATCTCGCCAATGTGAATTATGGTGCAGATACGGATAATGACGGATACTTTGCGCGTTTCGGTGGGGATAATCGCGTGAATGTCCCAAATCATTGCTACTATCATGACAATTCAAGCGGTGAGAACTATGAAATTGTGGATGCTGATGTTGGCGAGGTAAATTGGGGTTGTCCGGGAGGAACACAACCAGTGTGTATGACGGGGACTGTAGAAGTCGGTCCTGGCCGGATAGACATGAGTGCTATCGGTGGTTCAGCGAGTTCAGCGAGCGATGGGAGTGGTTCTAGTGGTGGCATTGCGACCGGGGGAACCGCAACAGCAAGCGGTCAGACATTTGAAGTTATTCCTTATGGCTCCGATTATGTTTCGGGTTTGCCCTACTGTACGCAGCAGGGTACGCCGAGCTGCAATGTCGGGACTCCGTGTTGTGTCTCAAATCCAGCGTCGGCTGCTTCATGCGAGAGCTCTTTGACCTACTGTTCACGACCAGGTGGCATTGGTCGATCAAACCCTAATCCAATCTGTCGGCATATTTTTCCGCAGGCGCCTGGTTTTACAACGGGAGACGGAACATTTGGTGCAGATGAAGAGCGCTTTTGGCAGACAAATCCGAACGACCCTGATACAGCCGACAACGGAAACAAAGATGAGGCGAATGTGGTGGGACTCGGCCGAGATACTTTTACGTGGAATTATCAGCCTGGCGATAAAGTCGGTGTCGTTGTGGAGGGAACCTCAATGATTTCAACTAAATATCAAGACTCATCCAACATGATCATGTGGGCTTGGTCAAAGAATAACTGTCCCAATAATGGAAATACGGGATCGCTTACTCGTTCTATATCGGGTTATCAGGTGGTTATTCCCACGATTGCACATACGATGCGTTGGTGCGCGAGGTGGAATCTCGTTGATCCGGCCGAGGGTGGTCAAGCTACCAATCTCGACCTCACGGTCACGGCTTCACCCGATGACCCAATGAATGATGTGACAACACGTGGAGATGGCGATCAGCTGGAAGCCATTGCGACTCTTGCCAACTCAGCGATGGGGATACAACAAGTATATTTTGACTGGCGTGTTGAGCTTTCATCTGATGGTACAGCTAATCCGGCCGCAGGTTGGGTGAACATCACCAATACCCTGAACAGTTTGCCTGGCCGAAGACTGTTGTCTCCAGTTCGCGGCAATGGTGTCAACAAAGTGCAGTTTGATTTGAATATGCAGCGAACGGATGCATTTAATGGGCGGCCGCTCACGAGTTATCTATTGAATGATATAGGATACCTTCGTTTTCGTGTGGATGCGGCTGAGAACTTTAGTTCCAATGGAACCACTCGTCGTGGTCGAAGCAGTGTGGTTGTGAAGTTTAACGCGAGTCAGGATCGAATACTCGCCCACACCGTGACGGCATCAGGTAATCCGGTACGTGTTTCGCTCAACGCTGGAAATGAAATCTGTTCGGGTATTGTGAATCCGGCAGATCCACCAGAACAGCAGGCGCTACAACGCCTGGATGGTAAACTTTGTCGAGTGATAAAGAATGAGATTATTGGTCTGGAAATTCCAGGAGCAGGGCTTTCAAATTACAGCTGGACCATCAATGGCCAACCGCTTATCTGTAATTCAAGAGTTTCGGCTACAAGTTGCTTTGATGATCGTCAAGGAAATGTCAATTTCTTTCCCGTGATTGGTAATGTCGGCGATACGTTCAATATTACTGTAACCGCAAACCAGGCCAGTACAGCTGGTTCGACGGAAAAAGCGGTGACTATCTCTCGAACATTCCGAATAGTCCAACCTTCCATCAGTATCATATCGAATGATCAAGCAAGTGTGTGGCCCAAAATGCTTGGTCAGTATCTGGATACGGGTGGTGGAGCCTATACTGAGTACAGTAAGGATACGCTGGAGACAATTGCAGGGACAACGGTGCCAGTACGGGCATTGTTCACGCCGGATTTCCTTGCCAATATACCGCCACCACAGATCGAGCGAGCGTGGAATGTCGATGGCGTACCATATGGGGATCCAACGACAAATACCATTGCTTTTCAGGCGAATAAAATTGGGAAGGCCGTGTACAATGTCTCTCTTACCGCAGTGTATCGCCCAAACACTCTTGCTCGACAAGCATTGGAGGATATTTGGGGGCTTTCCTCTCTTGATACAACAGAGAGCTATTTTGGAGGGACAACTCAGGTTGAGCAACCGGACGGGACAAATATTGCGAAAACCGGGGTGAAAAAATACTATGCGCTTATTGCGAGTTATCTCCCGGGATCAGTGCTCTTCTCCTTGAAAGTTCTCTTTTCTGTCGCGCTGATTCTCTTTGCATCGGGGGTTGTGTTTGCGGTGATCCCAAATGTGTCAGAAACAACAGTCGTATCGCGGAGTCGCGAGTCACGTCACTAAGGGAGCAAAAAATGCCTCAATGAGGCGTTTTTTATTTGGGGAAATTATCGAGTGACACATTCTGAAAGAACCCACAAAGGCTTCGAACACATCATCCGGGAGATATTTTTGGTGCCGTGGGAGAGACTCGAACTCTCAAGGGATTGCTCCCACTAGCTCCTAAGGCTAGCGCGTATACCAATTCCGCCACCACGGCAAACAATTATAAGTTACTTTCTTAGTGAACGGAGAGTGTACATAACGATCATTTTACTTCCACTCCCCTTGAGTTTTTATGTAGCTAGGCTGTTTTTCGCGTGACCCCAATCAATGGCCCAATTCTGAGGACTTCATCAGCGAGCGCTCCATCGTCAGAGTACTCGCCATGATGACGAGTGTTTCGGCCATAGGTCTCTCGCTTCTGGTCCAGATGGATGCTGCATTCGATGGAGCCGGGTTGTGATTTGGTATAGCAGTGGAAGCGTGGATATCCAGAACTCCCGAGCGGTCGAACGAAACTCACTTCACTGCCCTCTTCACGCTGAAAGCTGTATCCAGCGCGACGGAAGAGGGTCACGACGGTCTCTGATGGATTCTCGATAAAAAGTTTCATGAATGTAGGCTACGATATCTGGCGGCGATGTGCGCGTGTCTCTTTCACCCTCATTATGTAGGCAGGGAAGAGTTTTCACCTCTCTAGTCGGGGCACTGGGAATTGAACCCAGTCTACACGCACCCGAAGCGTGCGTACTACCGGTATACGATGCCCCGATTACTCCACATGATGTTGACGCTTGATCGTCTGGTCTTCAGTCACGCGCTCCTCAGCGATCCGCTCTTTGGCCAGGGTGCGCAAGGCGTCCAAATCATTATCCATGAGGGCGCGGGCTCGGTCAAGGAGGACTGCCCGAGTATTCTTCGCCTGGTCCTCGATCACTTCGGCCAAGAGACAGTCGAGGAGGGCACCAATTTTTGGACCAGGAGGCATCTCAAGTTCTTGCATCATGTCGTCCCCATTGATTTTGAGCATCTTTACTGAGAGTACATCGCGTGAAACTTTCTCAATCATGTATTCGAGGTGGCGCAGTTTGTAGGGTTTAGCTTTGGGTACGCCTGAGCCGAGCCGGTCGCCGATTCTAACTGCCATGAGATCGTCCATATTTTCGAGACCGACACGCTTGATGAGTCGGCGGACCGATGCCTCAGTCACTTCACCAACATTATAGTAGAAGAGATGATTGTCAACGAGCATGGAAACATGATCGATGATGTTTTTTGGGTAGCGCAGGCGCTCGAGTATCTTCCTGGCCATGCGAGCACCGACATGATCGTGATTGTAGAATGTCGCATGATAGCCCTCCCCACGTTTTGTCCGTGGTTTTCCGACATCATGGAGGAGTGCAGCGAGTCGCACTGGGAGTTTTCCGGACGGGCAGGTCGCCAGGGCTCGGATGTTGTGTTCCCAGACGGTGTAGATGTGGTGGAGATTCTGGGCGACGCCGACACCTTCGACGAGTTCAGGAATGATGTGTCGGAGCAGGCCAGTCTCATAGAGAAGCATCATACCCTGACTCGGATGGGTTGATAGGACAATCCGAGAAAGTTCATCTCTGATGCGTTCAAATGCAACACGTGTAAGGACACTTGTCTGTCGGCAAAGTGCTTGCATAGTCTCGGCCTCAATCGACCAATCTAGGTCTGCTTGTTTTGGATGACTGAGTTCAACGGTGAGCCGGACAGCTCGTAGGAGACGCAACCCATCTTCGGTGAAACGCTCATCTGGATTGCCGACTGCACGGATGCATTTTTGCTCGAGATCAGCCTGTCCGTGAAATGGGTCAATGATCTCAATGACAGCTTCGTCAGAGTTTTCGGTTACCCGTCCAGCTATAGCATTTACGGTGAAATCACGGCGGGCGAGGTCGGCCTCGATTGATGTGACGAATGTGACGGTGTCAGGGTGGCGCCCGTCGCTGTACCCAGCTTCGGCTCGAAAGGTTGTGACTTCAATGATATCGTACTCGTATTCGGCGGGTGTCGTGGTCAAGAATCGTGGGACTTTCACTCCGACCGTACCAAACTCATTTTCGTACACCGAATCAGGAAAAAGCTTCTGGATTTCTTCGGGCTTGGCATTAGTGGCCACATCCCAGTCTTTGGGAACACGACCGAGGAGCATATCCCGAAGTGATCCGCCGACGATGTACGCCCCGAAACCAGCCTGCTTGAGGCTTTGCAGGGTTTCTACCACTGAAGTGGGGACAGGGTAATGCATAGCATTTTCAGTCTAACATGTGGATATGGGCGAGACTCAAACAGCCTCTTTGTGTAAAAACAGGATCCTCGTCTTGCTGAGATAGAACACTTTTTGAAACTATAACGAAGGAAAAGAGCGGAAAGGAGCTATAGGCTGCGGCGTTTTTCTTCGACCTGATAGGAGATGAGCGTATCGCCGACCGCGAGTTTGACTGTGCCATCGAAGACGAGCCCACACTCGTTTCCTTGACCGACTTCCTCGGCATTCTTCTTGTTTTGTTGGAGATTGCCCATTTTGCCTGAGCCGACAATTTCACCGTCACGTTTTACTTCGAGGAGCGAACCTCGGATAATCTTGCCTTCTGCCACTCGGCCGCCGACGATCATATCACGCTTGCCACTCTTGAAAACAGCGAGGATTGAGAGTTGACCGAAGTCAGTCCGAACAATCTCGGGCGGAAGGAGCGCAGCCAAGTCATTCCTGACTGTTTCAACGAGTTTATAAATGATGCTAAAGCTTTGGATCGCAACCCCGCTCGTTTCAGCGATGCGTTTAGCAACCGATGTCGGTTCAGCATTGAAGCCAAAGATTTTAGCCCCGCTTGATGCTGCAAGCTTTACATCTGATTCGGTGATGCTCCCGACACCGGCCGCGACTTCATCAAGAGCAACTTCGGGGTGTTCGATGGCACCGAGAATTTGTTGGATAGCCTCGAGAGATCCCTGCACGTCGGCTTTGATAATGATTGGGAAACGTTTTACGTTCTCGTCCTCTTTGCGGATCACTTTCTTCACCTCACCTTCTTTGAGGAGGGCTTCTTGGGATTTCATCCGAGCGAGTGATTTCCCTGAGACTACCTGGACAACATCATTCACTTGAGGAACCTCGCTAAAGCCATACAGGATGGCCGGAACGGATGGACCGGCAGCATCACGATTTTTTCCAGTGAAGTCTTCCAACCGACGAACTCGGCCGAAGGCAGAACCAGCGATGATATCCTGGCCGACTTTGAGAGTTCCAGTTTTGATGAGAACCGTTGCGACGGGCCCCTTTTGCGGATCGAGGTGGGATTCAAGGATGACTGCAAGACCATCACGTTTCTCGTCGGCTGTGAATTCCTCGACCTCTGCTACGAGGAGGATGGCATCGAGCAGTTTGTCGATATTGATGTTTCCCTTGGCACTGACTTCGACACACATTACATCCCCGCCCCAACCCTCAAAGAGTAGTCCATTTTCAGCAAGCTCCTGTTTCACGCGGTCGGGTTTTGCGTCTGGTTTGTCTATCTTGTTGATCGCGACGATGACAGGGAGTTTTTTCTCATTGATAAACTGAATTACCTCTTTGGTTTGAGGCCGAACACCATCATCGGCTGCAACTACGAGGATGGCAATATCGGCAATTGAGACACCTCGTTCACGCATGCCCGAAAAGGCTTCATGGCCGGGCGTATCAATGAAGGTAATCAGTTGACCATGTTTTTTCACTTGGTATGCACTGATTTTTTGAGTGATGCCACCTGCTTCTCCTGCTGCAACATTTGCCTTACGAATGGAATCAAGCAGAGTTGTCTTTCCATGGTCGACATGACCGAGGATAGTCACGATCGGAGGACGCGGGACAAGTTTACGGTCCGCTTCTGTTTTCTCGGCTGCCACGAGATTGGCGAGATCCACGAGGGTGAGCGATCCTGTCTTTTCGGTTGTATCAGTGGTTGTTTGAAAGCCGAGATCATTTGCGATGATTGAAGCGGTGTCGAAATCGATCTCCTCATTGATGGTCGCGATGATCTTATTCTGCATGAGTTCCATGATGACATTCGAGACGGGGACATGTAAGAGCTCTGCCAATTTCTTGACAGTCATGGTTTCGGGAAGGGCGACAGATTTCGTTGGTTCGATAGCAAGAGTGCTCATGGTGGTTGATCGAGATCGAATGAGTATTTATTGATGAGAGACGTTTGATAGATTAGATTTTTTTCTCGAGAGTACCATTTTCAGCTTCTCTGATAACGGCTTTTTCTTCCTCGGTGAACGGATAACCATTGGCCTCACCCTGTTTAACCGGTTTCGCAAAAACGCGGGTGCCTTCACGGGTGTGAAGTGATGATAGAACGACCCCGGTACCCTTTCCATCGAGTAATGCCACGGCAAAGCTTTGGTTTCCGCTGGTTTCCGAAAATGGGTTAAATCGTCGGACTGCGCATTTGTGAAGGCTGCGGGCACCGAGCTGATGGAGCGTATTTGAAATCTCGAAGAGCTCTTGGACATCGTCATCGACTGAAGCGATGAGCTGTTTTTCTTCAAGGAGGAGCGACTCAAGATCTTTTGCCTCCTTACCAGCGAAAAAAATGGCTAGCTTCTTCTCCTGATTCCGGAGTTTCCGGCTGAGTAGGATAACCCATATCACCAACAGGCCTAGTAAAAGGAAAAAAACGCCCAGACAGGCGACGAGGAAATTCAAATCGAGAATTTGCGTAAACATAAGGCCTGTACGAGGAGCCTAGCAGGAATATGAACGGATGTAAACCGGTAACAACTCTGCAATAAGCCTTACTTTATATCCTTCCAGTACCACCATTTTAGTTTTTTCGGATCGTGCTTCTGATGGGAGGAAAAATAGATGGCACAGCGGAAAGCATACAGAACGCAGCGATCAATGGGAGACCCGCGTAATCGTTCAAGTTTTTTATAGAGTTGTTCGGGATCCTCTCGATTGAGGCAACTCGGGCGCTGTATGCCGAGATCGCGCAAATCTTGCGCGAGGCTGGGGCCGATCCCGGGGATGGATTGGAGCGAATCTGACGAGTGAGATTTCTTCATAGCTCTATTCTACAACGCTGTCCCGGATCGGGTGTATACTAGAGATATATTAATTATCCACGTATGGGAAAAATTATTGGACTGGTTGTGGTAGCAGTGCTCCTCATCGGCGGATTCCTCTACTGGAATAGCCAACAGAAGCCGGGTGCAAACGAGATACCGCTGGGAAGTCAAATGGATCCAAACAATGGAATCACCACCAAGAATCCAGCTCCGACATCGGAGGAGAAGGGTATGGTGTCCTCCCTCAAGGAAGCGATGGGCCTCGGTCAGAAAATGCAGTGTACCTATGTGATGAATGAAGGGGACAATCAGGTGGTCTCAACCATTTTTATTGATGGCAGCAAGACAAAGCTGACCACGGTAATGGGGGATGTGACAATGTACTCGCTTATGGATGGTGAGGACCAGTACAGCTGGACGAGCGCATCCAAGACCGGAATGAAGCTGACCAAGGCTTGTCTGGAGAAGCTTCGGACGAGTGTGAAAGACTTGCCCAAGCCGACTGGTACCCAAGCCGCGCCTGAACCTCAGGATATGCAAGCGGTGTTTGATATGGCTAGGAATGTACAGTGTGAACCATCTGCTGAGGTTGATCTCACAGTCCCGAAAGGCATCACGTTTACCGACCAGTGTGCGATGTTGGAACAATCCACCAAGCTGATGCAGGAGATGAAAGATAAATTGCCGGCTGGGGTGACCCTTCCAGCAGTGCCGATGCAGTAATTTTTTCAGCGGAAGAATCCTTTTCCCCCGGTGATCCAAGATCCAACGTATCGGGCCACCCGGTTCCTTTTCGGGGAGTAGTGTTTATGGGTAGACTGCGGTCGTGTCGATAGCCGGTATCCTCAACCGCGTCCCTCTCGTATCTTGCCCTTGACACCCACCGTTTTTTTTTTGCTACCTTTTCACTTCAAACCTATGAACCACAAGCCTCTCTTCCTCGCCACCGCTCTCCTCGTCACCGGGAGTGTTTTTTGGTGGATGTCGCAGCGGCAGCCAGTGCCGGTGGATCAGCCGGTCGTGACGGACTCAGCCGTAGAAGCCCCAGCTCAGGTGGAACCAGAAAAATATCCCCAGCACATCGAAGCCATCCCTGGGAATACCGATGAAGTCTGGTACAACATCCCGGAAATGGGTATCCGGATGAAGCTCAACAAAGGGTTTGCGGAGGATTTGGTGTATAGTAACGGCATGATTGATGATGATGGAACACCGCGTGATGGTCTCTATTTCTCTACGCAAGCTATCGCTGAGGCTGCTCCTGAGTGTGCGCCAGGAAGAGGAGGCGCCTTTGGAGTAGTATCTAAAATAGCTGGCACGGTTGAAGAAGCTGATAAAAGTGGAATTGGTGGAGTTGATGGATACTTTTTATCCCGTCTAAAGACAGGAATGGTTGTCCAGCTACCGGGGTTCTTTGTTATATGGGCAGGGCCTCAGGCCGTATGTGCATTTACTGAACATATAGCTGCAATGAAAAAAGAAAGTTCTAAAGATTATTATGGATCGGGAGCAAAAGATGTCCACGAAGGAATGAAAACAATTGAATTGATTCCTGTAGAGAAACAAACGAATTAAAACAAACGGAAAAGAGATCACTTTGCGAAGTCAAAACTTCCAACGTTGTCTCTGACCGTTTGTTTTATTGAAACCGGTCTTCGTTCATTCACAATCCACCAATGTTCACAAAAGGAGATCGTCATGTGGCGACTAGTTTGGTTGTTGTTTGCTTGTATCGCTTCAGTGTCGCAAGCAGCTGAAGATCCAAGTGATACGTACCTGTATCGGCCTGATTGTCCTGCAGTCGGACCATCGTTACCGGAGGATGCTTTCAACTTCTACAAGTGTCAGTGCACCTCGTATGTGTCCCACAAACTGAATGAACGTTGGGGGAATACGAATCCGAGGTTCACGAACCAGTACTACTCGCATGACCGGTGGGGTCATGCATATGAATGGTTCGATCGCGCCATAGATTCCGAAATTGGCATCACGGGTGCGAGGGACAACTTCACTTGGGACGAGAATGCCTACGATGCAGTTTTCATCGGTGATGTCGCGTTGTGGAACGCCTATGGTTCCGGAGCGTTTTCACATGGTCATGTCGCCTATGTTGAAGCCGTTGGACAAGATGTGGCCGGAAAAGGCGTGGCTTGGGTTACAATATCCGAGTACAACTTCGTGAATCCTGGTTATGAGTACAGTCGCCGCACTCTCTACAAGAGTAATCACCCGAACCCTCGTTTCCCCGACTACTTCCTCCACATCGACCAGGATCGTTCCTATTGCCTCCGGCCAGAAAACCGAGAGACGGGGAGCTGTCGGACCTTGAACGCTGGGACGCGGGTAGCGAATGGATCGAGACAGAAGTACATCGGTGGCCTCGGTGGCTCCTCCACCCCCTTCAACCTCGCCGTCAACCGTTTCTGGGTACGGGATGCGGCCACCGGGACGGATCTTGATCCGAGTATGTCGCTCGTCCGTACCGGCCAAGTCCTCCAACCCCGCATTCAAGTCAAAGCCAAAGACGGTGACACCCATGACCACATGCGTCCGGGTAAGGATCGCATTGAAATCGACCTCTACGCCCGTCTCGATTCAGGCGACTGGTTCTTCCTGAAACGTGAATACATCCAAGCTACCAATCTCCCGAGTGGCTCTACGCATACCGAGCATGTCGACTACACGGTGCCACCCGGTACCCAGACTCTCAGCTTCAAAGCCAAGATCGACGCCGAGGATGAAGCGTCTGAATCCAACGAAGGGGACAACTGGACGGAGATCCAAACCTTCTCGGTAGTGAGTCCAATCCCAACCTCACCGACCAGTTTGACCATTACTGTGACGGACTGAAGGGATGAGGGGGCTTTTTAGAAACAAAATATTTGACCGAGTTTCTCATTGAGAGGCTCGGTTTCTTTTTTATCCTTCAGTTAGATGCCGTCGGCAAGAAGGGATTTGAGGAGTTTAGGGAGTGAGATAGAAGCCACACCGATAACTCGGTCCGCTCCACCGTAATAAGTGATAAGTTTGTTGCCTCGGACGCTTGCACCGCAGGGAAAGACGACATTTGGCACGACCCCGACACGCTCATAATCCTCCTCAGGACTGAAGAGAGGGTGTCGACTGCGGCCGATGATGCGTTCGGGGTGTTCTCGGTCGAGAAGGATAGCTCCGACGCGGTAGTGACCATCGTATTCAGAGACGCCGTGGTAGAGGATGAGCCAACCGACCGCTGTTCGAATGGGAGCGGTATTGATACCGATCTTGCGACTATCCCACATGCCGGGTCGCGGAAAGATGAATGGTCGATGCATGAGGAAACGGGAAGTACCATCAAAGGCGAGATCATCGAGAAAGTTAATATCAATTGCTGGTTGAATGCGGTGGAGGATGACGTATTTCCCACCAATCTTTTCCGGGAAAAGACAGGCGTCTTTGTCATCGACCATGGGCGGCGAGATGAGGACCGGATCCGAAAAACACTCAAAGCGTTCGGCAAGAAAGTCATCGACGGAGATGGTGGAGAGAGCAACCCGGGGCGGGTTCGCGGCATCAACCGCGGTGTATAGCATGTAATAGGTGTCGTCAAAGCGTGTCAGGCGAGGATCTTCACAGCCAGAGTTTCCTGGTGCGTTTTTCATCTCAAACGGTGCGCGCGGAACATATATCGGATGAGGGAAACGTCGGTTGATGCGGAAACCATTTTTGCTCTCTGCATACCCCAGGACAGATGTATCATCCTCGGACATCGCTCGGTAGAGAATGATAGTTTTTCCAGGGACATCAATGGCAGCTGGGTTGAAGACAGCCTTGGCTTCCCAGGCATGTTTGGCGACTGGTGTGAGTACCGGGTTATGTCTATAGCGCTCGAATTGTGGGCGGCGTTTGGAATTGGCCAACATTTCCTTCAGGATAGCTTTGAGGCTACCAATGGCGACGCAGGTTGTGGTGTCGGCAGCGCCATAATAGAGATACAGTGAGTCACCGCGGAGCACGACTCCGGTGGGGAAGACGATATTTTTCACTTTGCCGTAGCGTTCATATTCTTCCTCAGGCACCAGGAGGGGCATGTCAGTTCGGGCAACGATTTTTCGGGGGTCATCTCGGTGTAGGAGTACAGCTTCAACGGTGAAAATTGGTGTAGAAGAATGGTATTTCTGAATGTAGGAATAGAAGAGAAGCCATCCCTCTTTTGTTTTGATGGGAGGCGCTCCGATTTCGATGTGATCGTCTGGGCTACGTTGGAGTTCGATCCCATGCTGATTCAGATTCTGATACCATTTGGTCCAGCGCTCTTGGTCCCAGAGATCAGTCTCTGATTCAAAAGAAGCGAGTGCGACTGTGGATGGCGGTTGATCGGTGTTGGCTGAGAGGATGGCCCAGAATTTACCGCCGATCCGTTCAGGGAAAAGCGTCATGGCCTTGGCATTGAATGGCGTGACATGATGCTTCTCAAAGGTCTTAAAGTTCTTGGTAATCGCGAGGCCAACTGAAATACCTTCGGCTCGAAATGGGAATTCTGAGAGTGCGGTATAGAATATGTAATATTTGCCATCGCATTTGGTAATCCGCGGATCCTCACAGCCGAAACGTTCCCAGTGGAGTTCTGGTTTGATCACCGCACGGTGGTTTTTGAAATGAATTCCATCGGTGCTCTCAACGTGGCCGATGGATGAGACAGAAAGCCAGGGTCCATCGTCATGGAGGAGGGGTAGGGATTGTGCTCGGTACAGGAGGCGGGTTTTCCCTTTTTCACGGATGGCCGATCCATTGAAGGCTCCTTCGGCTTCCCAAGGGAGGTCATTTTGGGGTACGAGAATCGGATTTTCGAACGAGCGCTTGAAGAATGGCATAAAGCAATTGAGTTAGGATTGTTGTTTGAGATTCATCTTCTTGAGGGTGGGTGGTGTGTCCTCGAGTAAGCTATTGAGAAAGGTGTTGAGATCAGCCATCGCGACGCCTGTACTGCGGTCGGCTGCTCCGTAGTAAACAAGTAGTTTTTCATCCTTGATGACAGCGCCACAGACATAAATGACCCCGGGCTTATGCCCACTGTTTTCATAGACGGCCTCTGGTTCGAGGACCGGTTCTAGAGACCGTCGGAGGATGCGTTCAGGATGCTCGAGATCGAGGAGCATGACACCGACTTTGTATTTGCCTGGATCCCGCATGTCCATACCGTGGTAGAACACGAGCCAGCCGTATTTGGTCTTGAGCGGTGGGGCACCGACGCCACGAACGATGTTGTCCCAGGCCTGGAGGCGGGCGGGTTCAATGTAGCCGCGACCACCGTGAGATTTGAGGCTGCGGATAAAGTTCCCGTGGCCGAGTTTCTGGAGGCTATCAACATATTCGATTCGAACCTCAGGACTCAGACCGTGGATGATAGCGTATTTTCCATGTATCTTTTCTGGGAACAACACCCAATTCTTTTGAATTTCACCGGGCTGCGAGATGAGCTTGGGACGAGTCCAGCGCCAATTTTTGGCAAGAAAGTCGGCTCGCGAAATATGGGAGAGCGCGATACCGGGAGGGTTTGATCCGTCGAAAGCGACATAGATGAGGTAAATGACATCGTCGATCGCAACGAGACGGGGATCTTCGCAGCCACCTGTTCCGCCACCGGAAACATATTCTGATCGGCGTTCAGGTATAGTAGAGCTTGTTCCAGCCATTGTTGGGTTGAAGGCTGGGTCGGCCTGCCGTTCGTCGATGCGAAGTCCGTCGGAACTGGATGCATAGCCGAGAACGGAGAGGCCATCGTAGCCTTGTGCTCGATAGAGGAGATGAACACGACCATCGAGATAGAGAGCGGCCGGATTGAAGGTTGCAAAAGCCTCCCAAGAATGATGGACTGTCGGTTCGATAATTGGGTTTTTGGAACAGCGTTCGATTGAAATACGTACGCCTGGTATGCGTGGCGGTAGGGGGAACTCTGGTTGGATACGCCGCCGGTATGTCTCCCAGTAACGAGCCACGGGGTACACTTCTATGCCATGTTCAGCCGATTGGAGATAGATGGAGAAGTATTTTCCGACATTTCCTCCGCCAATTATTTTGGCATCAGTGGGTGTGTCAATGGGGGCTTGCCAGAGTGAATGTTCACTCCGCCATAGCTCAGTCGTCAGCCGTCGGCGGTCATAGAGCGCAGCGCCAATGACGATGTGTCCAGCATGGTCTCGCGCTGAGTACACCAGTACGATACCAGACTGGGTGAGTTCAGCATGCAGTGGTGAGAGATGGGATACATCAAAGGAGTTTTCCCGGGCAGTGAGGACATCACCGAGATCAATCCAATGACTGAGATCACCGCCGGATTGGGCGAGCGAGATCGTTCGCCCATCGCGGCTGAAGAAAGCGACAACCGGTGTCTTTTTTGCTGGAACGGATTTTGGAGAAATCACGACGCACGGTGAACGGAAGGTATCGGTTGCAGCAAAAATTTTCCATGCCCCATTCTTTTCGACTTCTGCAAAGAGCGTATTTTTTCGTTCATCCAGAAAACTGAGGATGGTTCGGCTTCCTATTGATCCGGCGCGTAATTCCGGTGAGGAGCCGAGGATGGTTTTCGTGCCGTCGGGCCGGTAGACAGCGACAAAATTGAGTGCTTTCTTGAATGTCCTCCCGTCCGGACTCTCAAGAGAAAAAACCCCGGGCATTGTGCGTTCGGTAGAACGCCAAAAAAGATACACCTTGCCGCCTTTTTCAAACGCAAGCAAGCCCTGATAGTGATTTCCAGAAAGCATTCGTTTTGTGTTT
Organism: uncultured Bdellovibrionales bacterium; assembly: GCA_964385515.1. Taxonomy (GTDB): domain Bacteria; phylum Patescibacteriota; class Minisyncoccia; order Moranbacterales; family UBA1568; genus SSEF01. Next base: position 12,789 of record CAYLPD010000010.1, on the reverse strand, counting down.
CTGTTTTCAGTTTACCACTAAATTACTCGGTGAGCATCAGTTACTCACTCTCAAACAGCCGGACACGATGGTAGGTTCTGTTGTTAATAGATCTCTTGTATAAAATATGGGAATAAGGAGCAACGGATGAGGGAAGATACTCTAGAGAAAATTGTTTTCTGAGAACGACTTATTGTGTACAGATAGGGTGATCATCTATTGCGCCATCGAAATAGTGATGATACTTATCCCGCGCACAGACATTCAGCACTTGTGGTATCGATGTAGGTATGATCTCAAAGGTTGCTGCATCAGCACCGGAGACTTTTTCAGCTCCTTGATATACAGTGAAAGCATCCTTGCTGACGGATTTTCCAAGATACTGAAAGGTGCTGATATCGAGATCAAGTCGCTCCCCATTATAGTAGATATTTTCGCCATCAGTTTCTGGGCTGAAGGGGTCGCCGGGGATGACTTTCCGTAGCGTATTTGGGTTGGCCCTGGATACAATCGTCCCTTGATAGTACACGTGTGTTCGGTCGTACGCGTAACAATACCGATCTTCATCATATATATCGAACGTGTGAACATCAGCTTTGTCTATTATCTTTCCGCTGAAATACACATGTTTGTCATCCCTCGTATACTCACACGAATGGAAAGAGGTCAGGGCCTTGATGTTGACTCCCTCAACTCGCTTACCCTCTTGAAACACGGAAAATCCATCGGTGGCGCATAAAGAGCTGTGACAAAAATCGATAATTCTGAATCGCTTCATATCTGCTACGGGCACACGTCGCCCTTTGAAGTAGATGTCGTGTCCGTCACTTTTGTAGGGTGTTCCACCTCTTACAAAATTTGCCATTTCTTCAGTTTGCCAGTTGGTATCCATTTGAAAGGTATTCGGATCTGCAGTGATGGGGAGTCCTTCGTAGAAAACTGTGTTTTTGTCCCGACTGTAACCGTCTCCTAAGTATTCAAAGGTCTTTGCGTCTGCGTTTTCAAGAATGCGCCAAGCATGCGTTTCACTAGGACGGTTGCGATCAATCGCAATACATACCACATCTCCTCGCACCCGCTGATGCCAAGACGCTGGAACACTGGCGTACTGCCGTACGACCAGACTGAGTGTGGCGCATCGGTCACCGAAGAGGGCTGATCGAACGTAGTTTTTGGCAGGATAGACAGAGAGTCCAATGATACATATTCCCAATATGATCAGCCCAACCGATACCCTATCGGTTTCTATTTTTTTACAGATTAGATAGACGCCGAGTGGGATGGCGAGTATGAGTCCCAGTAATATCGGGATTATAAGTATCGATGTAGCTTGGAACAGGTCGTCCTCAAGCTGGATGAGGAACAGTACAAGCGAGCTGCCACCCATGAACAGTAATGATAATCGCACGAGGATGAGCTTCAGTCTACGTAATCGCTCATTCGCTCCGTCTAACAGGATAGAAACAACGACAACGAGTGTTGGAAAAAACCCAAAGATCTTTCCGAGGCCAGATATATCTCTATCGTCATTGGGATTCAAATGCAGGATATCCGAGAGGATGAAAATATACATGTAGAGTGTCGCCCCAATGCAGAAGGTTTTCACCCAACGATCAAATGCGGTGGTAGTCATCATTTGTATCCCATCGAGAGTCTAGGTCACCGTACTAGTCCCTTATGGGCAATTCACAAATATCAAGCCGAGCAGTTGAGGAGTAGAAATTCCATGGTGCTGACGGAAAGGGATATGACCGCATAGATTCAGTCAAGAACATTTTTACAGGTGGAAAAGTTTCTCGCTCTTGCCCTAAGACATCCGCCTTGCTTAAGAGTGAGCTTGTACACGGAGTTAATTTCCAATTTTGGCGGGCGTCATCGGTCTAGAATTTTGAGAAATCAAGCCGTTGAGGGATTTCTTAGGGGTCTTGGCCGACGAGTGAATTGAGGCTCTCGGGTCGCGATTTCAGGGATAAAATGAGACAAATGAGACACGAGACGACCCTTGTCTCATTTTAGCATATTGAGACGGTTATGTGTCTCATAAGACAACGAAAATACCAACCGATCTTCTATTCACTTTTGGCTTTGACAAAAGGATTATTCTGTGCTTTTATACAGTCAGTCGCCAAACTAAGCATGATTGGCGATTTTATAAACTTTATGTACGAATCCGCTATGTCAAAAAAATCAGTGCTCGCAATTTTTACCCTCGGCATCCTCATCTTACTTGGAGGACTGTTCATCTGGAAAAGCAACACTCCATCTCCCGATACAATTCGTGCATCGGATTATCGTGGCGGGTGTAAGGTGGAAGAATACATAAACGGAGAATGCGTATTCGATTATATCAAAATGAGCCGAAGCGAGTATTATCCGCTCGTAACTGAAAATGATGGTATCTGGGAAAATCTGAAGAATTACAGCGACGAAGATCTCTCGAAAATATCGAAGCAAGAACTTGAGAGACTTACAAAAAATGAAAAATATAAGCTTCAGACTGAACAGATAGCCAGGGTTCAAAGCTTCATCGATATACTGCAAAGAAAGTAGTTATTCTTTTCTCTTCAGCAGATAAACACGTCGATCTTACCTGCTGAGAGAAGGGTGCAATTACCGCCTTTCATCCCATCGCTGTTCTTATACAACTGAAAGGAGTTCCCGATGTTCGCACGAATACTGTTCGTAATCGCGTTGCTATTCTCAGCAACATATCCGGCTCATGCTGATTCGCTTGCGAATCAAATCAACGACCGGTTCTACAACTGCATGGGTTCCGAGTGGATTCAGCAAATCAAAAGCTGGTCTTCGCCCGGAAAGTTTGCCGAATGCAAAGGGCAAGGCTACGAAGTGCTTTTCGAGGCGAGCGGCATCAGCAATCAGCTCTCCGATAAGCCGCACCGCTGGATACCAATCAAGGGGAAAGCTACTGTCTCTGATTACTTCATCCTTGTGCAGTTCATGCTCGATGATGAAATGATCAATTTCTTCAAAACGAAGTTCCTTGATTCGAATACTCGCTTGCCCATCGGCCTCGAAATCGATGTGTCGCCGATCAATAGCGATGTGTTCCGTGAATCTGGTGAAGTGGTTGGACTGAAGCTGCCAACTGACGCCGGGCTTTTCCTGGATACCAGCGAGTTCGACAATCACCCGTCCTACGGTGCCGTCATCCGCAACCCGCACAAACTGAATGCGAACGAGCCTTATGCAATTGTGTTCTACGCAAAAGGCGCCCCGTGGTACAACCCATCACAAGACACGAAGCTTATACAAGGAAGTGGCGAAGTGCGGCTTTCTTTCCAAGTAAGTGTTGAAGACCCGCTCGTCAAACAGATGATCGTTTCATACGATGCTGGAGACCATGCACTGAATGGGTACTCAAATGACGGAAGTGGTGGCGGATTCGACTACTTTGTTGTCCAAAGCGATGGATTCAGTCCGTTGGATGTCCCGTCACACAGGTTGATTTGTTGGAGTAGCAAGGGTAGTGACAGCGTTGATTGCTCTAATGGAAATCCCTTCCATGACAACGTGGCAGAAAACGTAGTCTCTTCTGGCGGAGCGATTTCTCAAAGCTCCGTATCCAGTGGAGAGGCGATCTTATCTGCCGGCAACGTTGTCATACCGGGAAAAGGCCCCGGCGGAGCATCTACTGTAACTGATACATCTGTAGAACTTCCGCCGGATTTTGTTGTTACACATACCTGGCTCACCACCCCCTGGGGCGACGAGATATACAAGTTCGGTCTGAACGAGTCGTTTGATACCAAAGCCCAATCCGAGAATATCGGCGACGGCCAGTGTGTCAGCGGTGAGATTAGTACCATCACCGGCCACTTCTATCTCTCCCGAGGCTACAAGGAGGATGTCCACTCAGGTGACGGGGCCTGGCGCAGAATCGATTCAACGACGACGCAGTGCGACAACCTGAAGCCGGGAGATACCCACACCGAGACCAAGAATACGGTCATCAGTCAGTGGATCACGACCCCGGGCATCTACAACATCGTCTACTGCATCGATCATCCTTTAGACGATCACAATTTATAAATATGGCTTGACATAGGGAAGAATATAAGATACAGTTCGGATATATTATTTTGAAATATTCTCTATGATTAAAAATCGATTTGTTCAAATTATTTTTATACTTAGTTATCTAGTGATTTTTTTCCTCATTCTTCTTGTTGGTTTTCCTTATACATCGTATGTATCTCATGAACTAAAATGGCAATTTTTAATAGCTTTTCTTTTAGGTGTTACGTTGACTTACGGTTTTATAAAACTCAAGTTTTTTGATTTTTCTAGAAAATACAAAATTTTCTTGACAGTCCTTCTGCCGATGATTTGTTTGTTTTTAGTAGGTATGATTGGGTTTATGCAACAGTCCCATCGTGGTTTTCGCGTTTTCTTTCCTTTCTAAACTTTGGAGGGTTTGGAGAGGGCGGAAAATATTCCGAGTCCTCTGTATCGTATTTTAACAACTTAGGAGGTTTATCGTGCGATCAATTCTATTGCTATTGTTTGCGTTGTTTGTGATTGTTCCGATTTCGCCAAGCCTTGCAAATACTTGCGTATTTGGCGATGTGCCAGATGAATTAGTTCCGAATTACTTACCGCCATCACAGCTGCAGACGTCGGTTCGTGAATGGGCCGCGATTAGTGGGTATTTAGCTGTCAGCTCGAAAACCATCGAAGTCTCATTCGTATTCGAAAAAACAGCGATTAACACGTTCAAGTCGAGGACCGATTTTGCATTCGAGATTGACGTTGTCGACTTCGGAAACATTATCACTGGGGGCTGGGAGTTTACTGCTGAATTTGGAGATGCTCTTGTGGTGAAGGATATATCAATCTCCGATAATTACCATCAGCTTTCGTTGATGGTCCTCAATCCGCATCTTCTCGAAGAAAATAGAGAGTACAAGGTACGATTTGATTTGAGCCAACCAATTCAAAACATTGGGAAACTTAAATTGAACACGGATTTATCTGTTTCATTCCGTGGCTCAACAATACCACCATGTTACAATCCGTTTTTTCATCTTGATGATTGGACTTACGGCGGGAATTACTTCAAGCTCGAAACCGAAGAGTACTCTGCTTTTTGGTATACACCAAATACATCATTAATTGGTGTGTGCTGGACCAACAAGGAAAGTAGCGGGCTCGGGCCATGTTCTAATTCTCATGGAGCAGAGCTTCTGGATGGCAACTTAACTCTGGTTGTTGACGGGAGTGGACACGTTGGTTTACCTGGGGTAGGTATCCAGTCGCTTGCTACGGATCAGGAGGTCCAATTGCCACCTGACTTTGTGGTAAAGCGGACCTGGCTCACCACCCCCTGGGGCGACGAGATATACAAGTTCGGTCTGAACGAGTCGTTTGATACCAAAGCCCAATCCGAGAATATCGGCGACGGCCAGTGTGTCAGCGGTGAGATTAGTACCATCACCGGCCACTTCTATCTCTCCCGAGGCTACAAGGAGGATGTCCACTCAGGTGACGGGGCCTGGCGCAGAATCGATTCAACGACGACGCAGTGCGACAACCTGAAGCCGGGAGATACCCACACCGAGACCAAGAATACGGTCATCAGTCAGTGGATCACGACCCCGGGCATCTACAACATCGTCTACTGCATCGATCATCCTCAGGACGACCACAACAACGGAGGCGATCACCAGGAAAAACACGAGAGCAACAACTGTTCCACTGAAGCGGTCTTCGAGATAACAGCTAATCCGGTCGAGAACCAGGATCCGCGTTTCGTCGATTTCGTGACGAGCGGTCTCCAGTTCCAGCAGGCTCCGTACTACGCCGGTGATCAGGCTCGGTTCGGAGCGACGGTCACGAACCAAGGCAACATCGGTTCCCCCGCGGATATCCGCAGCAGCTATAGCGTCCAGTGTCCAGGTACCGGTCTTGTCTATCTGGCCGATGACGGAACCATGGCGAGTACGCTTTCCGCGGGTGCTTCGGCGTTCGAGGAAAATATCGGTCCTGTGACGCTTCCCAATGTTGCCGGCACCTGCACGGCCTACTTCTGCGCTGATTACCAAGGAGCAGTGACGGAATCGGACGAAGGCAACAACTGCACGAGTCTTTCGTTTATCCTTCAGCCGAGACCGGCACCGAAACTCGTCATCACCAAGTTCCAAGACGAGGTCGGTTGCTGCACGACCAACCGAGGGAGCCGCATCAAGCCCGATATCTGGGTGAGAAACGATGGGCCGGTCGCCCCTGCTTCCGATGTCACTGTCCTCTATCACATCAGCAGTCCGGTAGCGACGGGTGGAGCCTGGTGGAATATCGGCTACGGTGTCATCCGCCCCTCGGAACTTCCTCCTGGTGGCACCGACGAGGACTACATGGAAGGCAACGGCTGGCCGATCCCCTCGGGTAGCGCCTGGAAACTCCAGTGGCATACCGTCCGAGCCTGCCTCAAACAGGACGGGAGTACTCCGGTCGGCGATCCGAATACCGAGGTCTGCGCGTACTACACGAGGTATTCGAAGAAGTGAGGTGAAATAACTTTTCACCCGGAAGCACAAGCTTTCGGGTGATTTTTATTTCTCCACCACAAGTCACTTAAGACTCTCGCATCCTATGTTCTACGCTCCTTTTCAAGATTGCTTCGACAATCGTATCGATTTCAGAAACAACATAGTTGAAATCCTCGTCTCTCCTTGAAATAAGCTCGCCATGCACTATCACTGACCTATACATATTCCAAGCCCCAATCAACTTCCTTCTTTTTTCTTCAGAAATCAACTCATCCCCGTTCATCAGCTCAAGATTCTCTACAATCATCGTTTTCGGGCTTTTTCTAATATCACAAACTCTATCAAGAATAATCTTCTTTTTTTCTGGAGAAGGAGATAAGGCTTCCACAGACCCTCTAACCTGATTAATCTCTTCCTTGGTCAGCATTCGTTTCCCTTCATTGGAAAATAGTTGTTCAAGAGCAGCAAAAAGCTTCACCATTTGTTCCCGAGGATCATTCGTGGACACCGACTGCCGATACAGGCGAAGAGCTAACCCTAGCCTTCTGTTGTCCTCTGTATCAAATTGAGGATAGAGCACCCTTGTTTTGAGGGCGCTATGAGACGACTGTTCTTAAACTCATTATCTCTACAGGTAGCTGAAGCAAAAAGAAAACCCTCCTCTTTTATCTGTAATCCGACCCCGACCTCCATGGATAGTAGGTCTAATATAACTTCGATTTCCTCCTCGCATTCCTGATATTCCAGCAGATATTCTGATGGGCACTCATCGACAAGTCGATGATCCTCATCATATTTCTTTAGAACAGCATCGAAGTAAAGGAGACCCTGACTTCATCCTCGCTTATTCGATTGAAGGTATAGCGACCAATAGTAAAATTCCACTCTTCAGAAAACTTGGCATGATTTCTATGAGTGTGTTATTTGCTACAACTATAGAAAATGTAACCGACACGTTTTCTGGATTCATACTCATCACACAACAAGAGCATTAAGCCGATCTTCCACTTTCGACAGAGCTTCATCTATTATTGTTTTTTTCTGATTCTCAAGGAAAATCTTCAAAAGAAATCTATTTTGCACAACAAATACTCCATCCACAGGGTTCAAACCGAAATGCATTTTAGCATCAGGGCTAGAGAACACGAGCACTGGCCTCACCAATGATCGGCGCCGGTCTCCTTTTTCAGATATTCCGATATTGATCTCGCCTCTCCCTTCGCCTGTTTGAGGAAATCCTTTTCCTTTGGCACGAAGCCATTGATGGTGATTTTCCCATCCGCATACCCGATTGCACCGGAGTGACTCTTGGCCTCTATCGTAAAGATACCGGTCGGACCCGCCACCAGAAAATCTATGTTGTAGGGAGGAGCGATCTTGATATCGCAGAAGACCCGGAATTCGTCCGGGAGTTTCTTGAGCTCTTCGAAGATGATGCTTTCTCCCTTTCGTCCACGATAGTAGCTTTCGGAGGTTACGTCATCTTCCTTGTAGAACCGGTAAGCCGGAACCCCCATGGCAGCGATGAAAATTAAAGACGTCCTAAAAGAAGGAAAGTCGGCCAACGTTACTTTGAAAAACTCTGACAATGAGGAGCTTCGCCTTCAAATGATAAAAGTTCCAGAAGGCTACTGGAAAATAGTCTCCGTAAACCTCGACGATTTTAAGAAAATAAGTCCGGATGCATTGAAAGCTCCGGGAAAAGAAAGCGCGCCTGAAAAAGATAAGAAAATAAGCGCTAACGCCAAATTTGGAGAGAGAGTATCTATGGGCGATGGATGGTTTATACAAGTTGAAAAACCAGAAATCTACACCCCATCAAAGGACAGTTATACTAATCCGAAAGATGGGAATGTCTTCATGACCGTCAGTCTGCAATATTTCAATGAGAACAACGAGGAGGACTCTGTAAATCCAGAAAATCTCACCTTGAAAGACAAGGAAAGCCAAAGTTACAAGGCAACTACCTGGGGAGGGAAAAAACCGGAGATATCTGATGGAGACATGGTTCCGGCTCGCGATAGCCTCAAAGGATACGTAACCTTTGAAATGCCGACGAGCACGGAAATCGTAAAGGCCGTCTATTCGAACTCCGGCGCTACAATCATCATCGAATAAAAGTGCGGCGCCATCTCATAAAGCACGGTTAATCAATGCCCTTACTAAGCAATATGAACTACGAAAAAATCTGGCAAAAAACACTGGGAAGTGATGAGAAAACAGAATATGAATTCTCCACCGGAGATAAATACATCAAGTTTCAATTAATCGTTTGGGGAATCCTTTGCCTTCCACTCCTGTTAGCTTTAGGGCTTGGACTCTTTGTTTTCCTCATCATCCTTTTTTACTGGGGGTTTTATCAAAGAGCTGCCAATGCATTCGCTTTCACAAATAAGCGGGTTCTTGTTCATCGCGGCTGGCTCTCGACTCACACGATAAGCGTCGACTACTCAAAGATTACTGATATCCATGTTATAGAACCATTCTTTGATAGAGTTCTGACTCACACTGGCAATATCGCCATTGTCACGGCAGGCACAACAACCGATCAAATTGTACTGCAACATATCAGCGATCCGTACGAAATGAAGAAAAAGCTTGATGCACTGAAAGGATAAAGGAGAAAATAAAAAAGACCGCCGGTAATGAGCGGTCTTTTTTATGCATAATTTTCATGTGCCCTCAGCTGGACTCGAACCAGCAAATTCTCGATAGAAGCGAGACAGTTTATCCGTTAGCCTATGAGGGCATCTACTCAAAAACGCTCTTCGGGAAAAGAGGTTCTGACGGGATAAATTATCGTCTTCTAAACTGGAACATAATCTGAACTATTTAGGGCTCATATTCGAGGCTCTCGGGTCACCCTCGATACTATGAGCTTGATGCGGAAAGGGGGGGATTCGAACCCCCGGTACGATTGCTCGTACGCTTGCTTTCCAAGCAAGTACCTTAAACCACTCGGCCACCTTTCCTGCTATTTGAATTTTCTTTCATCCATTCCCTCACAACCACTCCCAGTAGTGCGAGCCAGCCGCCGGGTGGAGACAAACTCACCTCTTTGTAACGAGCACAGTCTAGCGAAAGAATGGCCCGAGAGCAACCTTTCTCGGCGACGTCTCGTTGGAAACCATTCTCTTTCGTTGTACAATTGAGAGAGAGCAAACAAACACAATTATGGATGTACCGAAATCTTTGACGTTTGTCGAGCCACGCGAGGTTATTCGCACTTTGCCAGTTGGTCCGGGGGATACGGTCGCTGATTTTGGCGCGGGGTCAGGACACTTTTCGTTCGAGTTCGCTCGAGCCGTCGGTTCTGAGGGTGTGGTCTACGCGCTCGACGTCTTACCATCAGCTTTGGAAGCCATTACGAGTCAGGCCAAGGCGCTCGGACTCAGCAATGTCATCGCGCAGCGCTGCAATTTGGAACGGGCGAATGGGTCCGGTCTGGGGATGGCATCAGTTGATTGGGTTATTGTCAAAGACGTGTTACTTCAGAATAAGGACAAAGGAGTCATCATGCGTGAAGTGGCTCGCATCCTGAAACCTACTGGTCGAGCACTCATCATCGAATGGGATCCAGACGAATCGATTGTCGGCCCTGAGAAAAAACTGCGTATCAAGCCGGATGACATGAAGCGCATCATATCCGAGGCGGGGCTAACCGTTCTTGAGCAACCTCCGGTTGGTGGGTTCCACTATGCTTTCTTGATTGAAAAAGAGCATTAAAATCATGAAACGACATATTTCACTTTTTATTTCAGTTCTCTTTCTCGGTGGTGCATTGCTGGTACTTTCGGGTTGTGGCGAATCAGACCCTGTTTCGTATGAGGTTTCGCTTGAGGTATGGGGGACATTTGATGATTCTGATGCGTTCAATCAGGTGGTAAATGAATACACAAAGCTGAATCCGTACGTGAAATCGATCAAGTATCGGAAAATTGCACCTGAAACCTATAAAGATGATTTACTCAATGCAATGGCATCCGGGAATGGACCGGATATATTCATGCTCCGCAATACCTGGCTCTCTGGATTTGCTGACAAGGCGATCCCAGCCCCGGCTACTTTCTTGACGGAGAAGAGACTGCGAGATGCGTTTGTAGATGTTGTAGCGGATGATTTCCTCAATGCCGACAAGCAAGTGATGGCCGTTCCGCTTTCTGTTGATTCGCTGGCGCTGTATTACAACAAAGACATTTTTAACGCGGCAGGTATCACTGCGCCGCCCAAAACTTGGGAGGAACTCGTTGCGATGATCCCGCTCCTGGTCAGGCAGGATGAATTTGGCAATCTCAATCAGACAGCAATTGCGCTGGGGGCTGGGGAAAATGTTAACCGTTCTTCGGATATCCTCCTCAACCTCATGCAACAGTATGGCGCATCGATCACAGAACCACATTTTGGCGATCAGCCGAATCGACAGGCACTGGAGTTCTATACCCAGTTTGCTCGGCTCGGCCTCCCGACGTATACCTGGAACCAACGTCAGCATTATTCAATTGATGCGTTTTATGAGGGGACGCTGGGGATGATGATCAACTATTCCTATCACTACCCAACGATTCGTCAAAAGAATGCAAAATTAAACTTTGCTGTTGCTCCACTGCCGCAATTCAAGGATCGGCCTCCGGTGAATTTTGCTAATTACTGGGGTTTCGCGGTCACCAAGAACAAGGCTCAGGTTGTCGACCCCTCAAGACCACAGCAAGCGCTTTCGACCGAGAATTATCAGCTGGCTCGGGTGCATGAGGCGTGGCAATTCCTCTCATACCTGACATTGCCGCATCCTTCTGGCGCGCTGACACTTACAAACGCGTTTTCGGGAACGACCGCTGATTTTCCTCTTCCACTTGATCCAGCCAAGAAGTACATCGAATTGACGAAGAAGCCAGCTGCTCGGCGTGATCTCATCGATACCCAAAAGGGAGATGTTGTCTTGAGTCCGTTTGTGAACGGTAATCTCATTGCCAAGAGCTGGAAACCTGGGAATACAGAACAAGCAGAAGGGCTTCTGGTGGATGCAATCAGTACGGTTGGGCGCGGCGAACGGAACATTGCCGAGGCGCTCTCAATTCTTGATGCACGGTATACACAACTGAATCGTCGCTAGAGAATATGCCCGAAAGCAGAAGAGGAACAAAAGCGGAGTTTGCAGAGGGGGTGTCCTCGGGTTTTGTGTCTGTTTTTGTGGAACGCTTGTTTGGTGCAGCGGAGCATTTTCTCGAACGGGTTTCTGATATGGCTGAAGCGCGCACGCTCTTGGTGATCAACCGCGTGACGTTGCGCATCTTTCTGTTGCTACTCCTTGGTTTGGGTACCCTATTCTTCCTCTTGGGAAGTATTCAGATCATCAATCACATCCTTCGATTTCCGGGCATCGGACAGATTCTCATTGGTTCTATTATGCTCGTGGTATCAGGGGTGATGCTGTTTGTACTGCGGCGGTAGAGGAGGAAGAAGAGAGAATACGGAAACCGGGCTTGGCCCGTGTTTTTGTTTTTAGATGGGGTATAATCGGAGCAGGTATCACCTCATATACTGTATGGTTCGCCTTTTTCTCTCACTGATTGCTTTCCTTTCTGCTTCTCTCAGCGGGCTCTGGTATAGTTCGTCGACGGACGCGCCATTGGATCAAACTGCTTTTGAAAATACCTCGTTGATTCTTGAAAATAAATCTGTTGAAGTGCCGGCGTCCGAATTGGTACTGTCGGAAATGCCCGACGTGGTCTCAGAGGTTGAATCAGGTGCACCGACCGAAATAGAGGAACAGCCTTCAGAGGCGTCAGTTATGGAACTGGCCGAAACCTTCCCGACTCAGTTATCCGACGAACCAGCTCTCGCGATGGAGTCGCGGCTTTTGCGTTTTGGCTACCGGGTCCCATCTGGATCACGCAGCATCGATACCATCGTGCTGCATTCCTCGTACAATGCTTCTGGTGGGGACCAGTATGACTTAGAAAAGACGATCTCACAGTATGAGACCTATGGCGTCGGTGCACACTATATCATCGATCGCAAAGGTGTTGTTCACCGGCTCGTCGAAGAGGAGAATATCGCCTATCACGCCGGGGCATCAAAAATGCCCGATGGCCGGAAAAACGTAAATGATTTCTCGATCGGTATTGAGATGATCGCGACGGAGGAGAGTGGTTACACGGACAAGCAGTACACAGCCGTGAACGCTCTTATCGCGGATATCAAGCATCGACACAAGATCAAATCCATCGTCGGCCACGGTGATATTGCCCCCAGTCGCAAGACCGACCCCTGGAAATTTGATTGGAAGAAATTGAACTAGAAAAAT
>CAYLPD010000009.1:0-41637 GCA_964385515.1 uncultured Bdellovibrionales bacterium | reverse complement strand
GTGCTAGGTGATATACTGAGGGCATCAATACAAAATCATGCGGCGTTTTCTCACGTATACATTCTTTTTCCTTCTCTCCATCGGCCTGTTTGTCGGCGTGTATTGGTTTCAGTGGCTCCGTTCACCGATCCGTCCTGGTCAAGAAGTCACAATTATTCCACCTCCCTCTCCTGTGTCACCGGGACCCATTATCCGGGATGCGCCGGATACCGATGCTCGCCTCTCGGACCGAAATCCGCCTATTGCCATTGAGGCAGTCGCCTCGGGGCTTGATACACCGTGGGATCTCGTCTTTCCCTCACCAACTCGAATCTTGGTCACCGAGCGTCCAGGTCGGATCCGGATTGTCGAAGATGGGGTGCTCAAGGATCGGCCATTGCATGTTTTTTCTGAAGTCAGTGAAAAGGGTGAGGATGGTCTTATGTCGCTTACTCTGGATCCTCAGTATGCCGAAAATAAATTCCTGTATGCCGCGGTAGCCTATACCGATGGCCCGATCCTGCGGTTAAAGGTGATGCGTTTTGTTGACCAGGGTGATGAGCTCGGGGAGCCGTTTGTAGTTATTGATCGCATTCCAGCAGCACAGTATCATTCGGGCTGCCGGATTGCTTTTGGCCCTGATGGCAAACTGTATATCACGACTGGAGATGCAACAGAAAAACGATTGGCTCAAGAGTTAGATTCATTGGCAGGAAAAATTCTTCGGATCAACGCCGACGGAACCATCCCCATGGATAATCCTTTTCCAGGCAGTGCGATTTGGTCCTATGGTCATCGCAATCCGCAGGGGCTCGCTTGGCAGCCAATGAGCGGATTACTCTTTGAGACAGAGCACGGCCCCTCGGTGATCGATGGTCCAGCCGGTGGGGATGAAGTGAATGTAATCGAACGCGGTGGCAATTATGGCTGGCCGATCGTCTCACATGAAAAGAATCGCGAGGGGATGATCGCGCCGATTCTGACCTACACGCCGGCCGAAGCCCCTGGATCGCTCATGATCTACTCGGGTCGCGTATTCCCGGAGTGGCGGGGCAATTTGTTTTTCGGCGCGCTCAAGGGTGAAGGTCTCATGCGGATCCGACTTGATACGAATGATCCGCAGAAAATCGCGAGCTATGGCAAGCTCCGCGAGGTGTCATTCGGCCGCATCCGCGCGGTGGTCGAGGGACCGGATGGCAACATCTACTTTACAACTTCGAATCGCGATGGCCGCGGCAACCCAGCCCCGCTCGACGATCGTATCTTCCGCATCCACGCTCAGGACTAGGCCCAAGACAGGCCTTTTCCACACCCTTGACGCTAGTACCCCCGGGGGGTATAATACCGGGGTGAGTCAAATGCGGTTGAACCTAACCCATCATCCACAGGAGAAATACCTATGAACAAGTACCTTCCCAAGGTAACCGGACATGCACTCGTCCTCGGCGCCGGCGGTATCGGTGCGGAGATCGTCCGCGCACTCGTCGCCAATGGTGCTAGCGCGGTCAGCTTTACGTACAACTCCAGCAAGGAGAAGGCGGAGGCTTTGAAAGCCGAGTTGGAAGCCGAGGGCGTGAAGGCATACATCTTTCAACTCTCTGGCGTCACAGACGAGACCGAATCGGATTTCGCGCAATCTCTTCAATCGGCAGTCGATGCAGTCGGCGAGGAGGTTTCGGTAGCCGTCGATACAATCGGCATTTCGCCGAATGTCGATTTCCTCAAGCAGAACCTCAATTCCGTCGAACGGGACAAGGAGGGTTGGCGCCGCGTCTTCGAGATCAATGTCTTCAGCTCGGCGCTCGCTGCGCGAGTCATCCTCGAGCGGATGCGCGAGCGGGGCATGAGGGGCTCGTATGTCGTCATCTCCTCGACGAATGGCATCAACTCATACGACGAGATGTCGTGGCCCTATGACGAATCGAAGGCATCGCTTGTCCTGCGTCCCCGTATCCTCTCCAAGCGCTATGTCAAGCATGGCATCCGGGTGAACGGTGTCGCTCCAGGCTGGGTCGAAACACCGATGAACGAGTTGTTGCCAGCCGATTACCGCGAGCAGGAGACGCGCCTCATTGGCGTCGGCCGGTTTGCTGATCCGTCTGAGATCGCGAGCGTCGTGGCGTTTCTTTCTGGCTCTGGCGCGAGCTATGTCCACGGACAGACCATCACCGTCGATGGATACTACCCGTTGAATTAGCCGATCATCACCTTCAGGGTCTTCATTGAGGAGACCCTGCTTTTTTTCTCTCGAACGAGTAGAATAGGAAAGCGTTCAATGTTTAAACTTCCCGCTATGGCCATGAAAAAGACAGTCAAAAAGAATTATGCCAAGCTCGCGCTCGCGCTGCACAAAAAACTTCGCGGCAAAGTAGAGGTCACGCCGAAGGTTGTCGTTCGGAACAAAGAAGACCTGGCGATTGTTTACACGCCCGGTGTTGGTGCGGTGTCGAGTCATCTCGCGACGCATCCGAAAGAAGCAGCTCAGTATACGATGAAGGGGAACACGGTTGCGGTCGTGTCTGATGGTTCGGCGGTGCTCGGTCTTGGGAATATTGGTCCTGAGGCAGCACTGCCGGTGATGGAAGGAAAGTCGATACTCTTCAAGTCGCTTGCGGGTGTCGATGCGTTTCCCATCGTGCTTGCGACTCAGGATACTGATGAGATTGTCGAGACGGTCAAGCGGATCGCGCCTGGTTTCGGCGGTATTAACCTCGAAGACATTGCGGCTCCACGCTGCTTTGAGATCGAGCGGCGGCTCCAGGCCGAGCTTGACATCCCGGTCATGCACGATGATCAGCACGGGACAGCGATGGTTGTCCTGACGGGGTTCATCAATGCGCTCAAAGTCGTGAAGAAGAAAAAGGAAAGCGTCTGGGTCGTTATCTCGGGCGCGGGTGCGGCGGGTCAGGCGATCGCCGAGCTCCTGCTCCTCTATGGCGTGGAGAATATCGTCATGCTTGACAGTCGCGGCATCCTTGGGCCGAATCGGACTGATCTCGATCAGCACAAGCAGGCGCTTCGCTCACGGACCAACCCTGATGGTATTGACGGTGACCAGAGTGTCGCGATGGCTGGCGCTGATGTCTTCATCGGCGTTTCCAAGGGTGGTCTCTTGACCAAGGAGCATGTACAGACGATGGCTGAAGACTCGATTGTTTTTGCACTCGCCAATCCAGTGCCCGAAATCATGCCGGAGCAGGCACTCGCTGCCGGGGCACGTGTTATCGCGACTGGGCGCTCGGACTTTGCCAATCAAATCAATAACTCGCTCGGCTTCCCGGGGATCTTTCGTGGTGCGCTCGATCACAAGGTCAGGAAGATCACCGACGCGATGCTCGTCAAAGCCGCCCAGAATCTCGCCGCGCTCGTCGCCAAGCCGACCGCCGGGAATATTATCCCGAATACGTTCGACCAGCGTGTCGTCGGAGCGGTGGCCCGTGCCATCCGCTAGGGTGGTATACTAAATTCAATGAATACGCTCGTCTGGGTTAAGCTCTATCTTCTCACCGTACCGGTCTTCTTTTTGATCGATATGCTGTGGCTCGGATTTTTTGCCAAGGATTTCTATCGCGCGCAAATCGGCTTTCTCCTCAGAACCGAATTCAACTGGGTTGCAGCACTGCTCTTTTATTTGCTTTTCATTGGCGGGATCCTCTTTTTCGCAGTGGCACCGGCATTTGAGGCAGGCGGTTGGCAGCGAGCACTTTTGTATGGAGCCTTATTTGGTTTCCTCTCTTACGCGACCTATGATCTGACAAATCTCGCCACGGTTCGGGACTGGCCATTGACAGTCACCTTGGTAGATCTGGCCTGGGGGACTATACTTTCGGGCGCCGTAGCGTCTGTTGCTTATCGCATCGGCCTTTTGCTCCACTCCTAATATGATTATCGATTGTGTATGAAGCTCAAGGAAGCATTGAGAGTCGCCTCCATTCCCGTTCTTATTGCTTCGCTCTGTTGTCTGTCCCCAGTCATCCTGGTCCTGCTTGGTCTTTCAACGGTTGGTTTTGCGACCTCGCTCTCGGACACGTTCTATGGTGAGTACAAGTGGTATTTCCGTTTGGCCGGACTCCTCGCGCTCGGTCTCGCTTATCTCTACTACCTTCGTCGGCAGGGGATTTGCACCCTCGACCAGGCCAAGCGCGAACGCAATCGCATTGTAAATGGTGTTCTCGTGACGCTTATCGCGGGAATTGTCGGCTATGTTTTCTTCCTCTATGTCGTGGTTGAGTATCTCGGTAAATGGCTGAGGATTTGGGAATAGCATAAGCGAAGTGTCATGTGGGATAACCCGATTTTTTATTTGACTCGAATAGCCTGGCGATTCTCACGAGAGAATCAGCGTCAGTTTGTTCTCTATGGGGTGTTTTTTGTTGTCTCCAATCTCCTGTCACTCTGCCAACCGATGGTTATTGCCTATCTGCTGAATTTGATCCAGATGGAGGGGGTGAGGAGTGGGAATATTGTTCAGCTGCTCGCTCTCATGGCAGTGCTGCCACTCCTGGATTTTTTCACTTGGTGTTTCCATGGGCCGGCTCGCGTCATGGAACGGAAAAATGCTTTCCTTGTCAAAGCAAATTTTCGGAAACATTTGCTGTCTGGTACGATGGCGCTGCCGATGGAGTGGCATGTCGATCATCATTCGGGCGACACGATCGACAAGATCGAGAAAGGAAGTAACGCTGTTTACCAGTTCACGGAACATGGTTTCCTCATTATTGAAGCCATTGTCCGCACTGTGGGGTCACTTGTCGCGCTCGCGCTCTTCGACCTGAATGCGATCTGGGTTGTTGCACTGCTCGGGTTTATTGCAATCCGTATCATCCTTGTCTTTGACAAACGGCTCGTTCCGCAGTATCGATCACTGAACACCGCCGAGAACAAAATCGCAGCCAAAGTCTATGATGCACTCAGCAATATCTCGACGGTCATCATCCTCCGTGTCGAGCACCTCATTGAGCGCGATCTGGTGAAGGCGATATGGAAACCGTTTGGTCTCTACATGCGCAATAGCCAACTGAACGAATGGAAATGGTTTTCGGCGAGCCTAAGTGCTGGACTCTTACAGTTCATGGTACTCAGTCTCTACGCGGTGCTGGCCGTGTATCGTGGGGATGCTCTTTTGGCGGGCACGCTCTTCGCACTCTTCACCTATACGAATCGGATCAATGATGTCTTCTTCACCTTCGCCTATCTCTACAACGACATCGTGCGACAGCGTACCGCCGTGATGAATGCTGAAGAAATCTCGGTGGCTTTTCCGGAAGATGCGGATCAGGAGTCCATGACTCCACATCAGTGGGAGACCTGTCATGTACACCATCTCAGTTTCTCGTACTCTGCATCGGGACGCACAAAGCAGCAGCTTTCCAATGTCGAGCTTTCGTGGCGGCGCGGTGAAAAGATCGCGGTTATCGGTGAGAGCGGCAGCGGGAAGACAACCTTTCTCAAGATCGTTCGGGGGCTGCATACGCCGAGTACTGGTGTAGTAGAACTCGATGGCCGACCACTGAAGAATGGATTTGTCAGCATGAGTGAGGATATTGCGCTCATTCCGCAGGATCCCGAAATCTTTGCGACGACGATCCGGGACAATATCACGATGGGTGTGGATCATTCTGACGAGGAAATTCTGAAATATGCTGAGCAGGCACGTTTTGCTTCAGTCATCGGGCGGTTGCCCCGAGGGCTAGACTCTTCCATTGTAGAGAAGGGTGTGAATCTGAGCGGCGGAGAAAAGCAACGTCTTGCTCTCGCCCGTGGACTCTTGGCCTCAGAAGAAAAATCGATCCTCCTCCTTGATGAGTCTACTTCGAGTGTGGATGCGACCAATGAGTCGGCCATCTATGAACAGATCTTTGAGACCTATCGCGACAAAACCGTAATCGCATCAATCCATCGCCTGCATCTCCTCCAGATGTTTGATATGATCTACATGTTCGAGCACGGGGTAATTGTGGCTCAAGGCTCTTTCGTCGAACTCCTCAAGTCATCCGAGCGTTTTGCAAAGCAGTGGGAACAATACTCAAAAACGCATCTGAGTTGACGTCATGAGCGGAATGTGCCAAAATAACCTGATTTCGTAACTAACATCATCCGCATGAGTTTTCATCATCTCGGCATCGCTCCTGGACTTCTCGCTGTTCTTGACGAGCTCAAGTTTCTCACACCGACGCCGATCCAGGAACGTTCCATCCCAATTGCGATCACAGGCAAGGACGTCATGGGTATCGCTCAAACCGGGACGGGCAAGACACTAGCTTTTGGTATTCCGATGATCGGCCGTATCCTTGAGGATCGGACGCGTCAAGGACTCGTAGTGCTTCCAACTCGCGAGCTTGCGATTCAGGTGGATGAGACGATTCAGCGTATCGGTAGAAAACTTGGCATTCGTACAGCCGTACTTATTGGTGGCGACTCAATGGAAAAGCAAAAGCGCCAGATACGCGCCAATCCACATGTCATCATCGCCACTCCGGGTCGGCTGAATGATCATCTTGGTCAGCATACGGTTCAGCTGGATCGGGTGAAGATATTGGTGCTCGATGAAGCTGATCATATGCTCGATATGGGTTTTGCACCACAGATTGCCGAAGTGGTGAAACATATCCCAAAGGAGCGCCAGACCATGCTTTTTTCAGCGACGATGCCGAGCGATGTCGTTCGTCTCGCGACATCTTACTTGCAGATTCCCATTCGAGTTGAAGTAGCTCCCCCTGGGACTGCGGTAGAAAAGATCGCCCAGGAACTCTTTTTCGTTCCGCATATGGAGAAACTTGATCTTCTCTTGAAGCTCCTTGGTGAGTATTCTGGGAGTGTTCTAGTGTTTACGCGGACGAAATTCATTGCCAAACGGATCGCCTTGTCGCTTCGCAACAAAGGGCATCAGGCCGTCGAGATCCATTCAAACCGCTCGCTCGCTCAGCGGCGCGAAGCCCTCAATGGTTTCAAAGCTGGTCGTTACCGCGTCATGGTGGCGACTGATATTGCCGCCCGCGGGATTGATGTTTCGGGTATTGAGGTTGTTATCAACTATGATCTCCCGGAGAAAGCCGAAGATTATGTTCATCGAATCGGTCGGACCGCTCGCGCCGGTCGCGAAGGTCGCGCGATCTCGTTTGCCACGCCAGACCAAAAAGGAAATGTCCGCGATATCGAGCGGCTCATGCGGATCACACTCCCGGTGGCGGGCGGCGTTGTTCCAGTGGGTGACCCGAAACCGGTCCGCAGTGTTCGTCGATCATTGTCGTCAGCTCGCCCTGGGGTGCGTCACTTTGGCCGTCGCCGGTAGTCTATTGGGGGGGGCTGTACACCTTGATTCTTTGATGCTATCTTCGGAGGGCTTCTTTGCCAAGAGTATTTTCAAATGAGGAGGGAATCGTGATTGAAAAGAAACGGCATTGTTCGCGGGCGAGAGCCCGTTTGCCTCAATGGATTGATGGTGTTCCGTTCGAGGATCCGCATCCAATCTCAGCTGAGTCAGCTGAAGCGTGTCAGCAGCGGGTGCAGCAATTGCTTATGCACGCTATTCGTGAGTGCCATCACAAGACGTATCGGTTGGCTTTCAACGTCAAACGCTGCTCTGTCGAACCACCGCGTGGACCGCATCACAAAGTTGCCTTTATTATCTGTACCTATGGCCTCAATGGGATAGCGGGCGGATGGAACTGTACGTTCTCTGTCTCATATTCACTTCGGAACGGATTCCGACTTTGGGCTGAGACGAGGCAACGCGTGAGGGTACTCCGAGAGGTATGAATGATCGTCCCTGTTGTCCGTCGTACGACAGGGATTTTTCTTTTTAATGTTAGGATGGAGGCATGCATGTTCGAAAAGGGATTATCACTGTGCTGTTGGTCGCTACTTTTGGTGGGGGACTTGTCTTTGTTGTGAGGCAGTATGGTGAAAGACTGAACGAAGACAAAGTGTTCGAACCAGCGATTGCTCTGCCGGTGGTAGTGGAGAAACATATCATCGCCGATGAACCGTCAGTGGTGATCGAAAAGATGCCTGATGCACGGGGCGCTGTCGAACCAAAATCCTGGAGCCAAGTCTTCTTTACTTCACAGGCCCCGATGGGAGAGTGGATGAAGAGTGAATTTCAAAACGGCTGTGAGGAGGCATCGGCCCTGATGGTCTACGCCTGGCGATCTGGAAAAACGTATACGAAAGAAGAGGCGAGGCAGGAGCTTATCGCGATGGCACGGTATCAGGAAGAGAAAATTGGCCAAGGAGTTGATACGGATGTCGAAACAACCGCAACAATCTTGCTGAAGGGGTATTTTGATATTTCAGATTATCGGACCACCTACGATTTTACGCTGGATGAATTAAAGAGTACTCTGGCGGGTGGACTCGTTATCGTGCCGACCAACGGTCAGGCGCTCTCAAATCCCAACTTCACTCGTCCTGGCCCGCTCCAGCATATGCTCGTCGTGACCGGCTACGATGCGGTGACAAAGGAGTTCATCACCAATGATCCGGGCACACGCAAAGGTGCGAGCTATCGATATCCTGAAGCCGTACTCTACGCTGCCATTCGCGAGTATCCGACGGGGAAGCATCTCCCTATCGAGACGGAGCGCAAGGCGATGATCGTGATCTCGTCGCCAGTCAGCTAGTTGATGTATTCTGGGTCTGTGCTACCGTAGCGGCATGGTTTTCTTGTTCGTTTCACAACTTGATGGGGGACGCAATGCGGAAGAAGCGGAGGATCAGGTACTTTCTGGAAATCAAATCGGGCGAGGCCAATAGTACGATCGCGGCCTACCTATCCGAGCTTTGTATCGGTGAAGAGGCCTGGTTGAGGAATCAGTTGGGCAATGATGGCGAGCTGCACGATGTGTGTGAAGTACCAAGCTTTCGAGCGCTGAAAATCGCTCAGTCCATCGCCCGACAGGACAGTCGTATCTTGTTTGGTTATTGGGAGCGAGTAGGTGACCGCGGATGCCTCTATCCAGCGAAGTTCCTTTTGAAGCAAGGAAGGATTCGGCGATCAGTCAAGTACCAGAGAGCTCAAGCCGCCATCCCACCACCAGGGTCCAAGCTTACGTCAGCCCTCGGTTGACCGGAGGCTACCCATGAACCGCCGACTGGGGGAGCATCATCTCCAGTCGGCTTTTTCCATAACTCTTTCACCCGGCTCTACGTTGAAGTAAACGAGTGAGATAATCATAAAAAAAGCCGCGTACAAAAGTACGGGCGGGGAATCTCTCCCAAAGGGAGAGATCAAGAGGTTGGTTTCATGCGGGCGAGTCGCTGCCGCACCATTCTCACGATGATGCTATAGTGTGCTTGGTAGGCGGCACTGCCGATCGTTATCCCGAAGAACGTCGCTGCGGTTTGAAAGTGTCGTTGGAAACCCGTTTGATCAAACGCTTGTCCAGCTTGATCACGCATGGCTGAAACAACCAGCCGACAAATCACGTAGTAATGGTCCGGATGAACCCGCTTACCCCGTTTTTGTTCTGGCATGTTGGGCCCTCCTGAAATGAACTGAAAACATTATAGATTATTTACGTGATTTTGTCAATCAATATATAATAGGAGTCTCTATGGCTAAAGCTTGGGAGAAAAAAATCAGCATCGCGAGCTTTCTCAGGGAGAACACGTTGCCGGAAACGCCGGGCGTGTATTTTTTCCTCGGTGAGAGTGACGAGGTGCTCTACATCGGCAAAGCGACTGTCTTGGCTGATCGGGTGAAGAGTTATTTTGGGCCGGACCTCGAAGAGACGCGCGGGCCGAAACTCATCCTTATGCGTGATCGAGCGATTGCCATCGGCTGGATTCAGCTCGACTCTGTCCTTGAAGCCCTTATTCGCGAGGGTCAATTGATCAAACAATTCATGCCTCTTTATAACACTGATGCCAAAGACGACAAGAGCTACAATTTCGTTGTCATCACGAAAGAAAACTTTCCGCGCATCCTACTTGTCCGGGAGCGGGATATTGAAACAGAAAAATTTACTTTCCCCATCAAAGAGAAATTTGGTCCTTACCCTCGGGGTGAGGCACTACGTACGGCGCTTCGGATTGTCCGAAAGATATTTCCCTATCGAGACAAATGTGTGCCGTATGCTGAACTCAATGAAGCCCAGCAGAAAAAGGTGCGACCTTGCTTCCAGGCACAGATTGGTCTTTGTCCAGGTGTCTGTACGGGCGTTATAGGCGCAACTGAATATCGGAAGACGGTGAAACGGATCGGGCTCTTCTTTGGCGGAAAGAAAGCTGATCTCATGAAGAATCTCGAGCGTGAGATGAACGTAGCGGCAACCAATCTTCGCTTTGAGGAGGCAAATGAGATCAAGAAACTCCTCTTTGATTTGGGTCATATTCGGGATGTCGCACTCATGAAGGCGGATCGCGAGGAAACATCGGCTGCGCGGATCGAGGCCTATGATACGGCCCATCTTCAGGGCGAGGCGACGGTGGGCGTGATGACAGTGGTGCAGCACGCACTGGCCAAGAAGAGTCAGTATCGCCTGTTCAAATTACGCAATACCCACGGTGGCAATGATCTGTCGGCGCTCGAAGAGATTCTCACCCGGCGCCTGGCACATAGCGAATGGACGCTCCCTGAACTCATCGTTGTCGATGGAGCACTTCTCCAAAGCGATGTGGCGACTCGGATCCTGAAGAAGCGGGGACTGACGATACCAGTTGTTGGAGTGGTGAAGAACGCCAAGCATCAGCCGGACCGCGTTATTGGACCGCGCGGCCTTGTGAAACGCTTCGAACATGACATCCTTCTCGCCAACAGCGAAGCGCACCGGTTTGCGATCGGTTTTCACCGCAAGAAAAAGCGCGAACAATTCCTACAAGGCTAGAAAGAGCGCGGTGTGGAATGAATACTTCTGAAACAAGGGGGGTGGGTAGTTTTTTCGAGACTTCACAGAATCTTGTTTCGTATCAACACCATTTCGGGTTGAAGGTGCAGCAGTTTACCCACGCGCAAAAAGCTGCTATACTCGGAAACAATTCGTCTACTGCACCACCTTTCGTATGTCTGGAAAAAAGAATGTTATTGCGATTCGGGGCGCGCGAGTCAATAATCTGAAGAATATTGACATCGACATCCCACGCGACTGTCTTGTGGTTGTGACTGGGCTGTCGGGGTCGGGGAAATCGTCGCTGGCGTTTGATACGTTGTACGCCGAAGCCAATCGTCGCTATGTTGAGAGCCTCTCAGCATATGCGCGGAATTTCATGGAGGGCTATGACAAACCAGATGTCGACACTATTCGGAATCTGTCGCCGGCTATCTCAATTGATCAGAAAAGCGTTTCTCGGAGTCCGCGCTCGACCGTCGGGACGATGACTGAGGTGTATGATTATCTGCGATTGCTATTTGCCAAGGCCGGCAAGCCGCATTGTCCCCAGTGTCAACAAACGCTTTCTCGCAAGACAGCCGTTGCGATTCTCGAAGAGATTCTCGCCTTGCCCAATGGTTCGCCACTCGTCTTTGCTGTTGAGAGTCCGCTGCTGGTTGGGAAAAGCTGGGGCGAGGCACTTGAACTCATTGATGATTGGGGATTTGTCCGGGTCTGGTATCGGGACACGGCTATGGCACTGGCGGAGATGCGCCACAGCGTCGATCTCAAAGCAGCATATGATGGCCTCGTCATCATCGATCGACTCACTCTAGATACGGAACGACCAGATAAAGAGCGAATCCTCGATTCAATTCACTCAGCGTTTCAGACGGGTCAGGGGGTAATGCGCCTTCTCGTTGCGGGCAAACATTATCACTCATACCATGAGCGGTATCGGTGTGAAACCTGCCACATCGAGCTACCTGAGTTTTCGCCTGCCCACTTCTCTTTCAATAGTCCTGAGGGCGCCTGCCCGACTTGTGCTGGATTGGGTGTCACGCTGGAATTTGATCCATCACTCGTCATTCCGAATGACACGCTTTCCATTTCAGAGGGAGCGATCCGTCCGTGGAGCAAGATGAACAGTGATCGGGGGAACGGCAACGGGCCGATGGCTCTGCTGCGTGAGATGGCAAAACGCGAGAAGATACCCCTGAATGTACCGGTCAAGAAACTTTCTGAGAAACAGCGGGACTATATTCTGCATGGTGATCACAAACGCGATCTCACCGATGAGTTTGGTTTTCCGGGCGTGTTGGGGTTATTGGAGCGGAAGTATCGGGAGACAAAATCTGATCACCTCAGGGCCGAAATTGAAACCTTCATGTTCATGCGACGTTGCCCGAGCTGTAGTGGGAAGCGGCTTCGTTCTGAATCTCTCGCGGTGCATATCGGGGACAAGAACATAAATGACTTTGTTGATCAATCGATTGAGGAGTTGCGTGAATTTTTTCGGCACCTTCGCCTCCAGCTGTTGAAGGAGGGTGAAGTGAAATCGCTCGTCGAACCACTGTTCAATGAGATGGAGACACGGCTTTCAGCGGTTGACAAGGTTGGTCTCGGGTACCTTTCATTGGCTCGGAGCGCGGATACACTTTCGGGTGGTGAGGCTCAACGGATCCGTCTCTCGGTCCAGATTAAGTCAGGACTCTCGGGTATTATTTATGTTCTCGATGAACCGTCAGTCGGACTCCATAGTCGAGATACTGATCGGCTCATCCGGGCTCTTGAAGAATTGCGCGGAGCGAATAATTCATTAGTTGTCGTGGAACATGATATTTCAATCATGCGCAAGGCGGATTGGATTATTGATCTTGGACCGGGTGCGGGCAAAGGAGGAGGGGAGATAATTTTTTCTGGTACTCCTGACCGGCTCATGAAATCAAAGCTACTTACGGGCCAGTATCTCTCAGGGAAACGTTCGGTGTTGCAGCGGGATGCGCCTCGGAAAGGCACCGGTAAGGTTATCACGATTGTCGGTGCGACTGAGCATAATCTAAAAAACGTTACGGTGGATATCCCGCTTGGAAAATTCATCGCTGTCTCTGGAGTTTCGGGTTCGGGGAAGTCGACTCTGGTGCATGATATTCTGTCTCGGGCATTATCGCGACACTTCTTTCAGGCCCGGACTGACCCCGGATCTCATCGAGCGATCAAAGGCATTGAACATATTGATAAAGTGATTACGGTGACTCAGGATCCGATTGGCCGAACACCTCGATCGAATGCGGCGACCTACACGGGGATTTTCAGTCTTATCCGCGATGTTTATGCAGCGACGCCAGAAGCAGAAAAGGAACGATACTCGGCGTCGTACTTCAGTTTCAATATGCGCGGTGGTCGCTGTGAGGTTTGTCAGGGTGGGGGATTGAAAAAAATTGAGATGTACCTGTTGCCGGATGTTTACATTCCTTGCGAAGTTTGTGGTGGAACTCGGTACAACGCAAAGACGCTCGCGATCCAGTATCGAGGCTTGAATATTTCCGATGTACTTCGGATGACTGTGGCAGAAGCACGCCATTTTTTCCTTGATCAGCCAATGATTGAGGAGAAGCTACGTGTTCTTGAGGAAGTTGGGTTGGGTTATCTTGTATTGGGGCAAAGTGCTCCAAACCTCTCTGGGGGTGAAGCTCAACGTATCAAACTAGCGACCGAACTCGCTCGGAAATCAACTGGTAAAACACTGTACATCCTTGATGAACCGACCATTGGTCTTCATTTTGAGGATGTGCGCCGGCTGCTTGAAGTTCTCAATGCCTTAGTGGATAAGGGCAACACTGTGTTGGTTGTTGAACACAATATCGACGTCATCCGGGCATCGGATTGGGTCATTGATATGGGGCCGGACGGAGGGGATCGGGGCGGGAACATGGTTTTCTGCGGTACTCCCGAGAAGCTCAAAAAATCCAAGCTTGGTTTTACGAGTAAGTATTTGTAAATTTGTTCCCGTATGTTTCGAATGGCGGTCTTGGCAACAGTGGCGTACTACGACGCGCTTGACTATCCGTTGACTGAATTTGAAATTTGGAAGCACTTGATTACGACTCGAGACGATCCAGTGACACATCCACCGACCTTGGGACAGATTGGGGCTGTGTTGGATGTCCTGGTGGGTGATCGGGTGGTCATGCGCACACAAGGGTTTGTAACCTTGC
This sequence comes from uncultured Bdellovibrionales bacterium, assembly GCA_964385515.1. Classification (GTDB taxonomy): domain Bacteria; phylum Patescibacteriota; class Minisyncoccia; order Moranbacterales; family UBA1568; genus SSEF01. The sequence goes on along the minus strand of CAYLPD010000009.1, from coordinate 27,632 downwards.
CAAATCGGGAAGCGTTGGTGGCGAATCGAGTCCGCAGCGAAAAATATTCCGTTTCCAAGATCAAACGGGCGGCCCGAGTGGTCCGAATGATTGCTTGGGTGCCGTTTGTCCGACTCATTGCTCTGACAGGCAGTCTTTCCATGAAGTTGGGCGATCGCAAAAGTGACTGGGACTTGTTTGTGATTATTCGTCAGGGGGCGATTTGGCGTGGTCGAACCATCCTTTCCCTCATTCTTCAGCTCATGGGTAAACGACGTCACGGTCGGCATATTGAAAATCGCACTTGCTTGAACCATTTTGTGACTGATGGCAGCCTGGAGATTACGATGCAGGATTATTTTTCTGCGAGTGAGTATCGCTTCATGTATTCATTTTTCGGACGTGATACGGAACGTCGTTTCGAACTGGCAAATCGTTGGATGGCTCGGATCAAACCGACTTTTCAGTTGACGGTGCTTCCAAATTATTGGCATCATCCAGTATCTCACTTCAGTACTCGCATTCAAACCGTGCTTGAACGAGTGATGGGGTGGTCGGGCTGGGAGGGGCTGCTGTCCTATTGGCAAAAGAAAAAGATTGCTCGGAACCCGAAATCTCGCACGCCCGGTGCGTTCATCATTGCGACGGATGATGCGTTGATTTTTCTCCCGCGCCCCAAAGGTCCAGTGGTCTTTGATCGTTTCAAGGAGCGGCTGGCAGTCCATGGCCTTTCTCTCTAAGATTGAGTGCGTGGTATACTGAAACGTAAGTGATGTGATGCGGATAAGGAAAATAAAAAAAGAGTGGTTTTTGGCATTGAAAAAGAATGTCAAAGAGCTACCGGTTGGATATGCCAAAGTATTTGTATACTGCCAAGAATATTTCGACGGCGGAAACAAAGGGCGGTGAAATCGTTGGGAAAGACGAAAAACAAGTCGCTCAGGAGTTGAGGAACGAGGGATTTCTCATTACCTCAATCAAATGTATTGAAGCAGCCACGGAAGGGCCACACATCAAGTTTCTTGATTACTTTCGCACTGTTCCACTCAAAGAGAAGATGGTGTTCACTCGGAACCTGGCTGTCATGGTTTCATCGGGTCTGACGGTTTCGCGAGCGATCCATAATCTCTCAGTCCAGACGCGGAATCGGTATTTCCAACAGATTCTGCTCAGCGTGTACGATGATGTTCAGGCGGGTAAACAGCTATCCGAGGGTCTTGCTCGGTATCCTGCTGTTTTCAACGAGCTTTTCGTCAACATGATTTCGGTCGGTGAAGTCTCGGGGAACCTCGAAGAAGTGCTTGAGATACTCGCACTGCAACTCGAGAAAGAACACGATCTCATTTCCAAGGTTCGGGGAGCGATGATCTATCCAGCGGTTATCGTTGTGGCGATGATTGGTATCGCGACGTTGATGCTCACCTATATCCTCCCAAAGATCACGGGCGTTTTCTTGGATATGGATGTTAAACTGCCTGCCACCACGCTGTTTATCATTCGTCTGTCCGACCTCCTCCGAGCACATTGGTTCATCGCAATCTGTCTCATCGTCGGACTACTGGTCGGTTTTCGTATCTTTGCCCGGACGACAGCGGGCGGGTATGCCATTGACTGGCTGATTATTCGGTTGCCAATTGTTGGAAATATTGTTGTCAAGGTAAACTGCGCACGTTTTTCGCGTATCTACAGCTCACTGCTGAAAAGCGGAGTGTCTGTTATCGCCGCGTTGACCATTGTGTCGCGAACACTTGGGAATATCCATTACAAGGAAGCCCTCTTGCAGGCCATCGAAGAAGTTCAGAAGGGGACGGAACTCTCGAAAACGATTGAACGCTATCCAAACTTGTTTCCTATTCTCGTACCTCAGATTATCCAAGTTGGTGAAGAAACGGGAAAGACGGAAAATGTCTTACAGCGTCTCGCAGAATTCTATGAAGAGGAGGTTTCCCAAATCACAAAAAATATGTCTTCGATCATTGAGCCGATCCTGATGCTGCTCATTGGTAGTATGGTCGGGTTCATGGCGGTGGCGATGCTTCAGCCGATGTACAGCGTACTCGAAAATATCCAGTAGCTATTTTCAACCTCCTATGCACGATACGAGTCGACGGCAATTGCAACTCAATGGGTTTACACTCATCGAAGCGCTCGTCTTTCTTTTCCTGTTTACGGTGATTACCACCGTTTTTTTTCAAACTTTTGCATATGGTACGGCGCTTATTCAGCAATCCAAATATCGGCTCGGGGCCACGTCGCTTGCCAATCAGAAGATGGAGATTATTCGGAGTCTGGATTATGACAATATTGGTACGCTTTCGGGTATTCCAGCAGGCGATATTCAGGAGGATGAAACCGTGCAGGTAAATAATTCCGTGTATCATGTTCACACCTTCATCCAATATGCCGATGATGCTTATGACGGAAAATTGGGCGGAAGCCCCAATGATGTCGTCCCAAACGACTATAAGCGCGTGCGGGTTGAGGTTGCTTGGGGTGCAGAGAGCGATTCGGAGAAAGTCGCGCTTTTCTCAACTTTTACTCCGCCTGGTATCGAGCAAACGGCGGGTGGCGGTATTCTTTCTATTAATATTCTTGACTCCCAGGGGAACGGAGTTTCTGGCGCTTCTCTTCACATCATCAATAGTACGGTTAGCCCTTCGGTCAATGTCACACCAACCACTGATGCTTCTGGCAATGTTTATCTGATTGGTGCCAAAGCCAGTGTTCAGGGCTATCACATCTCGTTTTCCAAGGGTGGATATTTTGGCAGTCAGACGTATGCACCGTATCCGACAACTTCTTTTATTCCAACAGATGTTCATGCTTCGGTGGTCAACAGTGCGGTGAATCAAACGACATTTATTATGGATCGTTCCTCTACGTTGCGAATCATGACAGAAGACTCGTTCGGAAATGCGATCCCTGACATTGAGTATCGAATTGATGGAGGCCGGCAGCTTGGATCAGCGGCGGGGTCTGGAGCGCCGATGTATGAATTCGGAGTGGATGATACAACGAATGCCAGCGGAGAGAAAAATTATACGAATCGCAGTTACGGGAGCTATACCTGGGTTATGGATAGTAGTGAGACGAATTATGAGTTTATTCGTCTTGATCCTGGATCAAATGCCAGTGCGAATAGCTTCGAACTCGCTCCGGGCGTGACCCAGAATGAAAAGGCTATCCTAGCAGATAAAGCAGTGAATGGGGTGTTATTTACTGTGACGGATGATGATGACGGAACGCCACTCAATGCTGCGTCAGTGCGACTGACCAATACGGCGCTGGTCTATGATGAGACTGTAGTCACGAGCTATTTTGGCAAGGCGTATTTTTCCACCAATGTTGCTCCGGGGTTGGTAGCTGGAACGTATGATTATGAGGTCACCGCAGCCGGATATACCACAGAAACTGGTACGGTGACGGTGATGTCTGGTCTGAAATTGGAACCCGTGAGTATGGATCCATCGTAATGAAAAATATGCGGTCACCTCTCAGGTTGAAAAAACTCAAGGGATTAACTCTGGTTGAGATGCTGGTGGCTATTGGTATTATGACTATCGGGATGGTTGGATTTACACTGCTTTTTTCGGGGACTTGGAAGAGCAGCAAATTCATCCTGGAAACGGGGGTGACAGCAGTACAGGTCAATCGGGCATCAGCCGAAATCGTGAACAACCTTCGCAGGGTTCGTCAGGCAGATAATGGTGATTATCCAGTTGAGTCCGCGAATGATTTCGATATCGAAGTCTACTTGGATATCGATGGTGATGGGGTGACCGAACGGGTGCACTATTGGCTTGATGATACGAACGACCGTCTGATGCGGGGGGTTCGGGAACCTTCCTTGGCTGTTCCGCCGGTCTATGCGGCGGGTGATGGTACGACGAGTATCATCGCAAACTATATTGTGAATGAAGCGTCTCAGCCCCTTTTCTACTACTACAATGAGAATTATCCGGGTGATACGGTCAACAACCCTCTTCCTACACCGGCTGAGATCCAAGATATTCGACTCGTGCGCATCCTCATCAGGATGAATATCGATCCGATTAAGGCGCCGGACAACATAAATATCGAGTCATTTGTTGATCTTCGTAACCTCGAATCCTATGGAAATTAAGCAACGGATCGCTTTGCGTGCTGGCGCCCTGGTTTACGGACTTGTGATTATGGTCGTGGTTCAGATTATCTTGGTTTCGATCGTTCAGTTCGTTTCGTCAAACATCAAATACAGCCTTCAAATCAGGTCCAGAGAACAAACTCTACAGATCGCGGAAGCGGGCATTAATTTCTATCGTTGGTATTTGGCGCACAATGTAGAGGGGAGAACTGCTTCGCAGATTGATGCATTTTGGTCGGGTTCATCCTACGGCGTGGGTACGGCCTATGAGAGTGATTATACAGATCCCTCCGGTGGAGTGATTGGTCGGTATCGGCTGGAGGTTACGCCACCGAGTGTAGGTACGACGAACGTTATTGTGAAATCAACAGGTTGGACATACAAATATCCAAATATGAAACGGATTGTTCAGGTTCGACTGAGAAAGCCGTCGTGGAGCGAATATGCGGTATTGTCAAACGCCTACCTCCGTTTTGGGGCAGGTACTGAAGTATTTGGGCCGATCCACTCGAATTATGGTATTCGTTTTGATGGTGTTGCCCACAATACAGTCTCAAGTTCTGTGGCTACATACAATGATCCTGATCATACAGGTGGGGATGAGTTTGGCGTCCATACTCATACTCCTGTGGACCCATTGCCACCGGCAGCTGTTCCCGATAGGCCAGCCGTGTTTGAGGCAGGGCGATCATTTCCTGTCTCGACGGCCGACTTCAACGGTGTGTTGGCAGATCTCAGCCTCATGAAATCTGTGGCGCAGGCAGGCGTCAATGGCAATAGATACTTTGACAATGCTCATCAGGGTCGTCACATCATTTTGAAGTCAAATGATACATTTGATATCCGGACAGTTCAGAGTTTCAATGCTTCGACGAATGAGATTAATAACTATACAGGTGGATGGGCGAACTATCCAATACCGAATAATGGGGTTATCTATGTCGAAAACAATGTCTGGCTTGAGGGAACGGTGAATGGGAAACGTGTGACGGTGGTCGCGGCGAATCTCATATCGTCAGCCAAAAAAACGATGTATCTCGGGAAAGATATTCGTTATACCAACTATGACTGTACGGACATGATTGGGCTCATTGGCCAAGAAGATGTTGAAGTCTATCGTCAAAGCAATAACATTCTTCGGATCGATGCGGCATTGATCGCTCAGTCTGGCAGAGTGGGCCGAGCAAATTATACTGGTCCGTACGCCATGCGTGATACGATTACGATTTTTGGAGCGATTGCAAGCAATGAGCGTTATGGTTTTGCCTGGGCCGATGCTTCCGGTAATCATGTCTCTGGATACACTACGCGTAACATCTCTTATGACAACAATTTACTCTATTGTCCGCCACCATTCTTCCCATCAGGAACACAGTACGAACTTGATCTTTGGGAGGAGTTGTAGCATTTGGCATGGTATTATGAAAAGAGAACCAACACTCAAAGGACGGTAAACAAAAATTTTGTATGAGTTTTTTTCGGAAGAAGGTATTTGATCTCTTTCCCCAGCCCTTTGGTTTGGATTTGTCTGACCTTTCTGTGAAAGCGGTCTGGCTGGAGCGTGAGGGAATTGAAGAAGTCGTTTCGAGCTTTGGCTCGGTGCCGATTGCTATTGGGAGTATCGTCGATGGGGATATTGTGAAAGAGGACCTTGTCGCTCAGGCGATTCATGACTTATTGAATCAGACAAAACCGAGACCAGTGAAAACGAGAAAGGTTATTTGCTCGTTGCCCGAAACAAAGGCGTTTTTGCGAGTGGTTTCGCTACCGACTATGGCACCAGAAGAGGTAAAGGAAGCCATTAAGTGGGAAATTGAGGCGAATATACCGCTGACTCTCGATCAAGTCTACTATGATTATCAAGTGCTCGATCGTCAGTTGTTCAAAGAGAAGAACAAGCTGAGTGTCCTGGTCGTAGCAGTGGCGCGGTCTACAGTCGATCAGATTTATACGTTGCTGGAAAAGGTCGGTCTCGATGTGGTTGGGCTTGAAACTGAATCTATCGCTCAGGCACGGAGCCTCTTGCTTGATAAGGATGAAGACAAGACACGACTTATTGTGGATATTGGCGATCGTCGGACGAGCTTTCTCGTTGCCATTGGCCACACCCCTTGTTTCACCTCAAGTGTTCCTCTTTCATCACAGATGATTACAGATGCAATCTCGAAAGAGATGAAGGTGCCCTTTGAAGAGGCTGAGGCAATGAAGATCAAGTATGGTTTGGGCTCACTCGCCATGAAAAGCCCTCTCTTTAAAGCAGCACAACCAATTCTTGAGAGTCTGGCTGTGGAGATTGAACGCTCGACCAATTTTTATCTCTCAAATTTGGGTTACTCAGCTGCTATCGACAATATCGTGCTCTGTGGAGGGGGATCAAATATGCGGGGACTCTTGCCCTATCTGACCAAACGCTTGAATCAATCGGTGGAATTCGGCAATCCGTGGGTCAATATCAAACTCGGTCGTACCCTCCCACCTATTGATCGAGGGCATTCGGTGCAATACTCAACCGCCATTGGTCTCGCGCTTCGAGGCCTTGATGAATATGAAGATCTTACTTAATCTCCTACCTGAAGCAAAGAAAGATATTTTGGTACGGAAATTCCGGCACCGGTTTTTTCTTTGGCAGTCGACCCTGGTTCTCGTACTTGAGTTGTACTACGTGGTGATTCTCGGAGGTATTTATACGATCATGAATTATCAGGTGAATGTGAGCGAGGGTGCGCTGGTCGCATTTGGGCAGTACAATGAGCGAGCGAAACAATTGGTCAGCTATCAGGACGAGTTCAAGCGAATCAATGCGGAGACCGAAATGGTTGCTCGATTTCAGAAAGCTCATCTGCATTGGAGTGAGCTCTTTACTTCCCTCCAGGAACTCACCCCAAAAGGGGTCGTAATTGTTACTCTGTTGACCAAAGACTATACGGTTTCCATTGCGGGTCAGGCAGAGACACGCGATCAGTTCCTTCAGTTTGAAGCTGCATTGAAAGGGGATGAATGTGTCAGTGATGTCCGTGTTCCAATTTCCAACCTCTTCTCAGAGAAGGAAATAGATTTCCAGGTCGACTTCAAGTTTCAAAAACAATGTTTGATTCAACCCTAGCCATATGTCGAATCTGATGTGGGACAAGTTGAAACCAGTGGCGATACAACTCTCGCTCTTTGTTGTGATTGGTCTCGTGGCGTGGTTTGGCATTCGCTTACTTCTTTCAACGATTCAAACCAAAATGGATATGATTCAGCAGCATGCGGTGATGCGTGAGTATCGAGAGAAACAACTGGATAAACTTCCCGAACTCGAAGCGCAACATGCCCTGATTGCTCAACACGCTGACAGTTTGGGTATCATTTTGACGAAAGATCGGCTTATTGGGTTCATTGAGGCACTGGAGCGCGTGGCTCGGGATGAGGATGTGAAGATTAAGATTGAGTCTCGCGAGAATGCTTTTCTGGAAAGTAAGGTGACCGTCATTGAAAAAAAGGCTGATACTTCGAAACCAGCTCCCGCAAGCGATCCAAAAGGAGAGGATCAGGGCGGGACTGAAAAGAAAAAAACATCGGCTGCAAAGGAGACGGGAATTATTACTGAGCTTCCGTTGAAGAAATATTTACGCTTAACGATCTCACTCTCAGGCGAGTATAAGAACATCGTTCGGTATGTCCATCGTCTGGAGTCATTGCCGTATGCGCTGGATATCATTGGGATGGATCTCAGGGTCAAACCGGAGGAGGTTTCCAATGCTGAGCCAACATCGGCTGCACCCAACCCATTTGATGCAACGCTGATCCCAGTGCCTATTCAGACGGAGGGGCCGGAGTCAAACATCCTTGATGCGACATTTGAGACCATTGTGTACATGAACGACTGAATCATATGAAACTTTCTTTCACCCTTCCTTCATTTGAGTCCGCGCGGAAGCGAAGCTTGTACTTCTGGATGCGTCATTACAAGAAAATGTTTACGCTCCTCTTCTTGTTGGTCACAGGATTTGTTGCGTTTCAGTGGTATCGCGATCTCTATCAGTACCGTTGGAGTGAGGCAGAGCGAAAGAGTTACCTGGAACAGACTGTGAAAGAGACAGCCTTCCAAGAGAAGAAATTTCTTGAGGTGGTAGATCGCCTTGAGCGAGATCGGGTGCTTCATATGACGGAAAAAGCTGTAGAGCGTGATCTGTTTGCAGGCGCGCGAGAGAAGAAGCCGTAGTCTTGACGTTGATTCTGCGCCGGGGTACAGTACGCGGATATCTGACTATGGAAACTCGCTCCGTCACCCTCGCTCAATTGTTGGCCGAAGAACCAGCTTTTCGTTTGCGGCAAGCAGAGGCAGCTTTGTTTCGTGCTGATTGGCGCAGTTGGGACGATGTTTCGGTTCTGCCTGTGAGCTGGCGATTAAAAGTATCGGAAGCAGTCTCTTGGTTAACTCTTTCACAGATCGCGCTGCTGGAAAGTATTCGACATGACACATTCAAGGCAATTCTTGGGACAGTTGATGGCAGGCGGATCGAAACTGTCTTGATGCGCAATGCGCGTGGTTTCTGGACGATTTGTGTCTCATCCGAGATTGGTTGTGCCATGGCTTGCACTTTTTGTGCAACCGGTACAATGGGCTTTACGCGGAACCTCTCAGCCGATGAGATCGTTGACCAATACCGTTTCTGGATGTATTTCCTTGCCGGTCGGCATGATCTCGAACAACGGATCTCGAATATCGTCTACATGGGAATGGGGGAGCCCTTGGCCAATTATGAGAACGTAAAAGCATCGCTCCTGACCTTGCTGACCTATACTGACATGGGGCCGACACGATTGACCGTTTCGACGGTGGGTCTGATTCCGATGCTCCGGAACATCCTTACCGATGAGACCTGGCCGCCGGTCCGGCTCGCGGTCTCGTTGCACAGTGCTGATGCCAAAACGCGGATGAATATTATGCCGTCATCCTATCCGAAATTTCTCGATGATCTGGCGGGATGGACCAAGTCGTATTTCGACAAGTTTGAGAGTCGTCGGCGACATCTGACGTTCGAGTATGTGATGCTGGCCGGCGTCAATGACACGCCACTTCACGCGGACAAACTCATCGCTTTTGCCCGGAAAGTGGGCAAAGTGAAGATCAACCTGATTCCCTATAACGATACCCGGAGCAAATATGCAACGAGCGAGAGTGTGGCGCTTCTCGCTTTTGAGAAGCGACTCCTGGACGCTCGAGTGGACGTCACGCGCCGCCGGACCATGGGGGCGGACATCGCTGCTGCTTGTGGTCAGCTCATCGTGGAGAAAAAGCTCATCTAATATTTGGTGATATACTGAAACTGAAATTATTCGATGTATGACTCATACTAGGCAGTGGATATTTGGAGCGTTGCTGGGCTTATCAATCGTGGTGGCGATGGTTTTTTTGTGGGAAATGTACCAGGGAAGGGAAATAAGGTTTTTTTCAGATGAGAAGAAATCAGCATTAGAAAATGACAATAGGGCTCAAAGAGACAATCAGGAAATAAGCAATGTTCGAGAAAGTTTCTCTTTCCCCCCGTATAAATATGAGCCATCGCAGTTTGTCCCTAGTGTTCCTGATCAAAAGGTTAGCGTCAGTGATCTTGCGAATCTTAAAAATTTCGAACACCCTGTAAATCCTCAGGAGGGGGTGAAGCCACTAACCGTTGGTAGGCCGTTTACAAAAAATGAAAAGCAATCGCTCAATCAGAAAAACTTTGTCGTTACTTCTGCCCATGACCTGCAATTTTCCGAAGATCCAGATGAGGAGTCTGGTCGAGTGGACGATTGGACAGGTATATATAGTGTTATAGGGGGGCACTGGGGGGAATACTTCCGTGCCCCAGAGAATGCGCCGTTCGTAACGACAGACTACGTGCTCCATGTGTATCACCGCTTACTAGAAAAGGAATTTGAACATGCCGAGCGGACGGTTCTTTTTGATCACATCTATGGTCTTTCCCGGCAGCTTTTCCAGAGGGCGAGTGATGCAGCAAGAAACGAGGAGGGTGATGCAGTCAATAGCTACGCTCGCCTGAGTGGGTACTTTTTAGTTCCGCTTGTTCTTTTGGAAAGCGTCCAGTCTGAGCGGAGCAATGATTCTTCTGCTGACACAAAGGTTGATACTTTGGAAAACGCGCTCGACATACTTGATCGGTATCGTGGAAAAATAAATCCAGATATTAGCAGTCAGGTAGAGAGCGAGCTGCGCCTTATTTTTGAAGCGAGTAAATGGGATAGCTCACCGCTATTGGGCGAATATATACGACAGGCGAACCCAGGTTACTTAGAGGATTACTCTCAATTTCTCCCGCGCAGCCACTATGCCAAAAACAGTGTGCTTCGAGCTTATTTTCGTTCTATGATGTGGTTTGGTCGACAGAATTTTCTTGCTGCCAGCCCTGACCTCATGAGGGATTCATTGATTATCGCACAATGGATGGGTAGCCCTGATCTGCTCCAAGAATGGGAAGCGGTATATGTGCCAACGACGTTCTTTGTCGGTCAAAGTGATGATCTCGGCATCTATGAGTATCAGGATCTTTTGTCGAAGATCGGCAGGGATGGTCATTGGGATTCTGATGAAATACAGAAAGCTCAAGAGCTCATAAAAACATATCGTGGCCCAGCAGTTTTGTCATCGGTTATCATAAGCGAAGAAGTTCTTGCTTCCACAAAGGCGGATCTCTTGGAGAGCACGCGAGGTTTCCGTTTTATGGGCCAGCGTTTCACGCCAGATGCTTTCATATTGAATCAGCTTACGAAAGGAGAGGAAATCGGACCAAAACTCCCGAGTACACCAACGGCACTTATGGTGATGTCAGTTTTTGGTGATAAGAACAGCGATCCGTTAGTGGATAGCTGGCTTGTAAAAAATTTTCCTGAAGGTCAAGACAATGTGACGAAGAAGATGAATGAACTCAAGACGAAATTCGCTCAACTGCCAGAGGAAACGTGGACGCAGAATCTTTATTGGGGCTGGATCCATACATTGAGAGCACTTTTCAACGAATCCAAAGATTTGGAGGGATACCCTCGATTCATGAGGGACACTGCATGGCGAACAAAAGATACGCAAACTGCATTGGGATCATGGACAGAGCTGAAGCATGATACACTTCTTTACGCGAAACAATCATACGCTGAGCTTGGCGGTGGAGGGGATGGAGAATTGGAAAAGCCGCCAGTACCAAAAGGGTATGTTGAGCCAAATATAGAATTTTGGGATCGGCTTATTGCGCTCTCGCAGATGACGTATGAGGGACTCAGAGATATGGGTTTTTTGGATCAGGAGATGCAAGGGAGAAATGAACGATTTCTTGGTTCGATTCGTTTCTTTCGCGATATCGCACTCCAAGAAATTCAAAACAAAACGATTTCTGATGCTGACTTCGAGCGACTTCGTACAGAACCGGGAAGTTTGAAGTATGTTATCAATGTACTTCCGGGTGATATTGATACGGAGGACAATGCTCGCTCAGCACTTATAGCTGATGTGCATACAGATGCATTGAAAAAACAAGTGCTGTACGAGGCTAACGGTAAACCAAATTCTCTTTACGTGGCCGTGAAAGATGCAAATGGCACGCGTCTTACTCGCGGTCTTGTTTATGATTATTATGAATTCACTGCACCCTCGGATCATCGACTCACTGATCAGGATTGGCGTAAGGCCGTATACAATAATCAGCCACTCAAGGCCGGAGAAACCTCTCAAAACCTGCCGTTCCCAGCGAGTCCTGAATGGAGCACTCGGCTAAAGTGATGTTGGGAAATAGATTTCGGCTCAAATTTTTCTTCACGCTGGTTGTTTTTCTAGTAGCAACCGCATCTCTTTATTTTCAAGGCGGAGAAGAATCTAAAAGTGAAGAGACACAAGGTGACGAGCGGTTGGATAAGAGGGCATACTTAACGACGATATACAAAAATCAAAAAGTTTATGAGGATGCTTTTACTCAAGTCGCAAATCAGACTCCTAAAAAGCAAGGGGTACTTGCTCTAGTTACATCTCATCATCTTTTGGCAGCCCCGCTGATTGCTGGTTCATACTCCTCAATTGCTGATGAATTCGAGAGGATAATTTTGGTCAGTCCTGACCATTTCCATTCTCACTTTTCTGAGGGAAATACTGCTTTTACAACGACCTTGAGATGGGACGGTATAGTCGGGAGCATTTCACCAGATACAGAATTCATAGAGAGGGTTTCTCGTGAGGCTAACAATCTTCAGACAAATGACGTACCCTTTCTCTCCGAACACGGGATTTATACTGAGATTCCTTTTTTAGCGCACTACTTTCCTAATGCTGGGCTAGCTCCACTCATTTTGAAAAATGACCATAACTATTCTCATTTTAGGGATTTTGGAGCACTACTTCGAAGAGAGAGTGACACTCCGACACTTCTGGTGATCAGCAGCGATTTTTCCCACAATGCTTCAAAGCAGCAAGCAAAGGAACGGGACGAAAAAAGTATCTCCGTATTGAAGAATCTACAAAATGATGACTTTGAAAAACTCAATAATGATTGTCGGGCCTGTGTAGCACTCCTTGCTGGGTTTCTCGGTAGTACGGAGTATTCGTTTCAGCTTATAGAAAATAAGGATTCAACGGATTTTGGCGGGGAAGACCGAGATGTTACTAGCTACATCTCTGGAATTTTTGTTTCACAAAAGAAATTCTCAGATTTGTCTGGTCGCAAGGTTGAAATTCTCTTCGGCGGGGATATGCAATTCGATCGTTACATCCGGAGTGTGGCGAGAAAGCGGGGAGGCACATTCATATTTGATGGACTCCGTTCGGAATTCCAAAAAGCCGATCTGGTGGTTGCGAATCTAGAAGGTCCGATTACGAATCATTTATCGGTGAGTGAGGCGAGCGCCGAGGCGTCACACGATAATTATGTTTTCACGTTCCCGCCGGAGACAGCAACGCTCTTGCGAGAAGAAAATGTGAGTCTCGTGAACATCGGGAACAATCATATTCTGAACTTCCAAGAAGATGGTGTTCGACAGACGAAAGATTTTCTTGAGACAGCGGGAGTGGGACATTTCGGTTCGCCGCTGGCTGATGATACTCGCTACGTCATTCGCGATATTCGCGCTGTGAAGATCGCGTTCGTGAATTACAATCAGTTTGTCCCGAATGGCCGCGAGAAGGCATTGGCGGATATCGCTGCTGCCAAGGGAGAGAGTGATTTCTTGATTGTCTACGCTCACTGGGGCAAGGAGTATGTCGAGGCTACCCCTGAGACAAAAAAGCTTGCTCATGCATTCGTCGATGCTGGAGCGGACCTCATCATTGGATCGCACCCGCATGTGGTCCAAGAACGGGAAGAATACAAGGGGAAGATGATCTATTACTCGCTTGGCAACCTCATCTTTGACCAGTACTTCCGTCCCGAGACTCAGGCCGGGCTCATGGTGCGCGCTGAGTTTGACACAGTTGCACAGAACATCACGGTTACGGAACTTCCGATTCGGCTCACAATAAATGGGCAGACAGAGTTTCTTTCAGTTGAAAACAGGTAATTGTCCTATATTTAAGCCACTCTAAACCCTTTACAGAAAAACGAAAAAGGTATATAATCACGAATCGTAGGTAAAGACTTGCGAACGCCTCATTTCCCGGCGTCCAAGGGAAAAGTTCATTGAAAGGAGACGATGATGGCTCAGCCAATCACGTCAGGGCAGGACAAGCAACTCGTGCGTTTCGTCGCGGATGCCGCTGAAGCTGCCGCCAAAACGGCAGTGGCTCAAGCGACTTTTCTCGACAAGGACGGTGCCCAGTTGGTCATCGTGCGCGGCGACGAGCTCAAGGTTGCCATCGAACGGGCAACCACCAACGCTCTGAAGCAACTCAGCTCGCGCTACCCGGTGCTCACGGAAACGAGGCTTCTCAAGCCCGTGGCCCAAGCGACAGTTCCGGCGAGAACCAAGCCCTTCAATGCGGCAGCGTTCTACCAGACCGGCACCGGCCTCTACGTCTACGACACGTTCGCAGACCGCCTCGACCTCGGCGTCAGGCAAACGGTGGATTCGGCTCCCGAACGTCCCTACGTGGCCTCGCTCCTCAAAGCGAACGCCTACGACACGGACATTCGCAAGGAACTGCCGGACACGCACCTTTCGACGCTGGAAGACATCGCAGGCCTCATTGAAGCACAGCCGGGCGGCAAGTCGGGCTTCCTGCTCTCGAACGGTTACGCGAACATCTTCTACGTCGAGGGCAAAAACGGTGAAGTCTTCGCCGTGGGTGTCTCCTGGAGCTCCGACCGCCGCAGGTGGCGCTGGCGGCTCGACGAGGATGGCTCGTGGTTCGCTGGCTACCGGGTTCTCTGCCCAGGCAACGCAGCACTCTGACCCTTCAGTCCATTGGGCGTTAGACCCTTGGACACTTAGTCGCTTTGATCCTTTGCATCCGCAAGTCTGCGGATCGGGCCCCTGGAAGCTGCATCGCAGTTTCCGGGGTCTTTTTGTTTTGATTCTTTTCTCTTTTCTCGCTACAATCGGGAGACTCTATGTCCCAGAAATACTTCATTCAGACTTTTGGCTGTCAGCAGAATACGGCGGATTCGGAGCGCATCGCGAGCCTGTACGAGGCGCGTGGTTTCGAACCAGCTGAGACCTTGGATCAGGCGGACACACTCATCGTGAATACGTGTATCGTCCGCGATCGAGCCGAAGAAAAGGTTTACGGTCTAGTGCAGAATTTGCGGAAAAAGGCGCAGCGCGGCCCGGACAAGCTCCACATTATCGTCACTGGTTGTCTCGTCGGGGCAGCGGCGCGTGAACCGTCGGGGAAACTTTTGCGACGAATGAAGGCCCGACTGCCGGACGAAGAATTTCTCCCAATGGAAGACATCGGGTTTGAACACACGCCGAAACGGGCGTCGGGGAAGCTCGCCTCAATCGTTATCTCCAACGGTTGCAACAACTTCTGTGCTTTTTGCATTGTGCCGTTTTCCCGTGGCCGTGAACGCTCGCGTCCGTTTGGCGAGATCTTGCACGAAGTGCGCGAGGCCGTGAAGTCCGGTAAGACGGAAATCATACTCCTGGGGCAAAATGTAAATTCGTACGGTGCTGATTTTCTCGCTGAAAATATCAAATCTGGATCAGTATATGAACTCCCTGAAGGGAAAAAGGTGAAGCTGGTAATGGTGAAACACTTGGGGCGACATCGGATTCCAACCTTGTTTCCACACCTTCTGGAAGCGGTAGCTGAGGTGCCTGGAGTGAAGAAGGTGATGTTTCTCTCCGCCAATCCGTGGGATTTCTCGGACGAGCTCATTGACACGATTGCTCGGCATCCGAACATCGATCGGCTGCTCCATCTTCCGATTCAAGCGGGGAGCGATCGAATTATCCGGGCGATGAATCGTTGGTATACACGGGACGAGTATCTCGCACTCATTGATCGGATCCGAGCGAAAGTTCCCGGCGTTCAGTTTACGACGGATATTATTGTCGGTTTTCCCGGTGAGACCCGCGAGGATTTCGAAGCGACGATGGATATCGCGCGGCGGGTGAAGTTTGCCAAAGCCTATATTGCCTGGTACTCACCGCGTCATGGGACGGCCGCGCTCAAGATGGAGAATGACGTTGACATCCACGAGAAAAAGCGGCGCTATACGGAGCTTGATCACCTCGTTCTCAGGTTGTCTGGTCGCGGTTATCTGATCAGTCCGACCGAGAGGCTTGAAGTGTCTCATCAGTAATGACTTCTTGACTGTCGGTACCAGATGGAAAGTGTTAGGATAGGAGCAATGATAACCCTATGCAAGAACAGTACAAACTCATTTCCTGGAACGTGAACGGACTTCGGTCGGCAGGCAGGAAAGACTTCATCACTTGGATGCAACAAGGCAAGTATCCCATCGTTGCGGTTCAAGAAACTAAAATCAGTGATCCTGACCAGCTGACTGAAGAACTTCGGAACCCGGACGGCTACACGAGCTATTTCAACTGCTCTACCGAAAAGAAGGGGTACAGCGGTGTTGGCATTTATGTGAAGCGCCAGCCCTTTGCGGTTAAAACATTCTTTGGTGATAATCTTTTGTCCCGTGAGGGACGGGTGATTGAAATGGAGTTTCGTCACTTCACCCTCCTGAATGTCTATTTCCCGAATGGCGGCTCGGGCGAACTTCGGCTTCAGTACAAGATGCAGTTTTACGACGAATTCCTGCATTACCTCATGCATCTTCGGAAACAGGGGAAGCGAGTGGTTGTCTGCGGTGATGTGAATACCGCTCACCATGAAATTGACCTGGCTCGGCCGAAGGAAAATGAGAAAACATCCGGTTTTTTGCCTCACGAACGCGAATGGATTGATACACTTGTAGCCGCCGGTTTTATCGATACATTCCGATATTTCCATCCACAGGAGGCCGCCTATACCTGGTGGGATATGAAAACCCGTTCCCGAGAGCGCAATGTCGGTTGGCGCATTGATTATTTCTTTGTGGATCAGAAATTGGAGAACAACCTCAAAGAGGCCATTATTCTTTCCGATGTACCTGGCTCCGATCATTGCCCCATTGGTCTCTCACTGGCGTTTTCGGAGGCAGATATCTAGTCTCCCTCATATGCATGCTGATGTTCCTGCTCTCCCACCCCTAGCCGAGCGGATGCGACCGAAGCGCCTGATTGATTTCATCGGGCAAGAAAAGATTCTCGGCGCGGGGTCGTTTCTTCGATTGGCTATTGAAGCTGATCGAGTGCCCTCACTCCTTTTCTGGGGTCCACCGGGAAGCGGCAAAACGACGTTGGCGCGATTGATTGCACTGGAAACTCAATCACACTTTGTTGCCCTTTCAGCTGTTGAGAGTGGCAAGAAGGATATTCAACGGATCATTGAAGGAGCAAAAACGACTGGCCGACTCGGTGCAAGAACCATTCTCTTTGTGGATGAGATTCATCGCTGGAGTAAGTCTCAGCAGGATGTTCTTTTGCCGCATGTTGAAGATGGGACGATCACGCTCATCGGCGCGACGACTGAGAATCCGAGTTTTGAGGTCAATGCGGCTTTGCTCTCTCGTACTCGTGTTCTGGTGCTTGAGAAACATGCGCCCGAGCATTTGGTTTCTCTGCTTCAAGTTGCTCTCACCGACGATGCTGTATTGAAGTCCAAAAACATTGAGGTAGACAATCAAGCCCTTCATTTTATTGCAGGAATCTCGGGTGGTGATGCGCGGGCTGCCTACAATCTCCTTGAAGCGTGCGCGAGTTTCGGGAAGCGTGTCACATCGGCCGTTGTTGAGCAAGTGAGCAATCGCTCACATCTGTTGTACGACAAGGGAGGGGAGGAACATTACAATATTATTTCGGCCCTGCATAAATCGATGCGTGGTGGAGATGCCGATGCTGCACTCTACTGGCTGGGACGGATGCTCGAGGCCGGTGAGGATCCGCTCTACGTCGCTCGGCGGCTGATCCGATTTGCTTCAGAGGACGTCGGTATTGGGAATTCGTTTGCCTTACCGCAGGCAGTTGCGGCCTACCAGGCGTGTCAGTATATCGGGATGCCAGAATGTAGTGTGAATTTGGCTCAGGCGGTGGTGTATCTCTCCCGATCCAAGAAATCCAATGTGTTGTACACCGCGTACGGTACAGTGAAGGCGGATATTGCTGCTTCTCCCAATGAACCAGTGCCACTACATCTCCGCAATGCGTCGACTGCGCTTATGGAATCGCTGGATTACGGCAAAGGCTACAAGTATACGCCCGACTTTGCTGATTCGGAATCGGCGGAACAAGAATATCTCCCCGAGCAGTTTCGCGGAAAGAAGTACCTGTAGTACTGGTGGGCGATCCAGTCTCTAGACATCTTCCAACATTCCTGATATGCTTTGTGGGCTCCATTCGTTATTGGTGAAGTGAAAGGAATCTTTACAAAGGGAGGAAACAGGAAACAATGTCAAATGTTCAACGAGACGCCATCGATGCACTCAGCATCCGGCTTCATCTGCACCGGATATTGCAGATCTCGCGCGACCACTTTGCGGTTCCGATAGACAAACCTGTCTCTCGGGATTTCAATCCTCGCGGAGAAGGGGAAGTAGGGGACTGTAGAGGCGAGTGATGACCGGCAACGCCGGGGTCAGTATTGCACCCGTCTTTCGCTTGAGCGGGAGACGGGTTTTCATTTTGTGTATGCTACACTGGAGGGCATAATTGGCTATTGTGGGAATATGTCGGATCAGCGTCTTTTTGGGAGAGCCGCGCCAGCCTTTGCACTCCCTGACCAAACGGGGAGGCAGCGGACGCTGAAGGAGTTTTTGGGAAAATGGATCGTGTTGTATTTCTATCCAAAGGATGATACACCAGGCTGCACAGTTGAGGCCTGTGGTTTTCGGGATAATTATAATGCGTTCAAGAAAACGGGTGTGGTGGTACTTGGTATCTCTGTCGATCCAGTGAAACAGCATGCGAAGTTTGCTGAGAAATATGCCTTGCCGTTTACACTGCTGGCTGATGAAGAGAAAAAAGTGGTCGAGCGCTATGGCGTGTGGGGGAAGAAAAAATTTATGGGCCGTGAATTTATGGGCACACACCGTGTCTCGTTTCTCATCAATCCTCTTGGCCAGATTGTGAAGATGTATGACTCGGTGAAACCTGCCGGTCACGCTGAAGCCGTCCTCGAAGACATCCGTTTGTTTCAACAATGAAATCCATCCTATGCGTATCTTGACTGAACGTCAACCACCCAAAAAGACTCCGCAGGTTAGCTTTCGAGAAGGTGATCCATCGGTTGAAGTTCGGACTAATGTAGCTGGCCAGATGGTACTCGAGATGAGTCTCGGTAAACCAGCGACACTCAATCGGCGGGGACTTATCCTCGCCTTTCGCCACATCGTGACCGTAGCCAAGGAGCGAAAGTTAGATGCACTCGCGATTGATTTCTCTTCGGTCCGGGTATTTGCGGGAGATATGCCAGATGCTGAGTTGGCCGAACTCCTCGCAGTCAATCTCTCATTGGCTGACTACGCGTTCGAACACTACAAGACTGCGCCTCGTGAGGGATTTGCGCATGTGAAAACCGTGTATTTGTTACATGCTGCTTCGACCCGAATTCGACATGGCCTTCGACGTGGGTTGATTATCGGTGATGAAACAAATCAGGCTCGGCACGTCGCGACGATGCCGGCAAGTGAGATGACCCCTGACAGTCTTGCGAGACATGCACGGCGCGCAGTCAGCGGCTTACCGGTTCGGATCACTGTCTGGAGTCATCGCGAGATTCAGCGTCGCGGGCTGGCAGGGGTGATCGCGGTGGGCAAAGGTTCGGTTGCAAAACCGCGCTTTATCATTCTCGAATACTATGGTGGCAAGAAGACTGAAAAGCCAACGGTGCTGGTCGGCAAGGGAGTGACTTTTGATGCGGGTGGTATCAATCTGAAACCGACGACCGCTATTCTTGGAATGAACATGGATATGTCGGGCGGAGCTTGTGTGATTCACGCGTTAGCGGCTTGTGCTCGTCTCAAAGTTCGGCAGAACATCATTGCGCTTATCCCGGCGGTAGAGAATATGATTTCGGGTGCGAGTTACCGCCCTGGGGATATCATCCGAACATTGTCTGGGAAGTCGATCGAGGTTCAGGATACCGATGCGGAAGGTCGGATTATCTTGGCGGATGCACTGACCTGGGCCGCCCGGTATCAACCTCGGCTCGTGATTGACATTGCGACTTTGACCGGTTCAGCAGTGGTCGCACTCGGTGAGCGGAGCTCAGCTCTTTTCACAGAAGACGAAGTCCTCGAGGCAAAATTCCGACATATCGGACTTGCCGTCGGTGATCCAGTTTGGCCGTTACCACTGTGGGACGAGTACCTTGATGATATCAAGGGGACTTATGGCGATCTTGGGAATGTTGGGAATACAAAATGGGGTGGTGCGATTACTGCTGCAATATTTTTGAAACAGTTCGTGAATTATCCGTGGGCGCACATTGATATCGCACCGCGGATGACAACTATTCAGGGCGAGCATCTGGCTAAAGGATCGGCTGGAGCTGGAGTACAACTTCTGATTCGATGGTTCTCGAAATAATTCTGACGTTTCTGATTTGCCAGCACTTGTCAATTTTGATGGCCTTGTGCTATATTGAAAGTGCCAATTCCTTCCACCCCCCACCATATATTGTCATCTAGACGCCCAATATTTGGTTCTGTGGAAGGACCGGCACTCGCGAGATGATGAGGTAGCACAACGTTGCACCTCTTTTTCTTTTAGAGTAGCAGTCTCTTACTGTTGAAATGAGCGCCGTTAAGCGGCGTTTTTTGGCTTTTTAAAAGGTTATTTGCAGGTTTATTTAATGTGGCGTAGAATGGGTAGTAAGAACAGTGAAGTGGTGAAATGTGGTGAATTTCACGAAAACACTCCAACTGTTCGATTTTGCCACGCTTATGTTTATCGGCGAGTACCAACATTCGATCGATCCCAAAAAGCGCCTGGCGCTTCCTTCGAAGTTCCGCGGAGAACTTGGGCCGCGAGTGGTTGTGACCCGTGGACTCGACCATTCACTCTTCGTGTATCCGATGAAGGTTTGGGAGGAACTCGCTGGAAAACTCGGATCATTGCCAGTGGGTGAGACGGGAACGCGGAGTTTCATCCGACTCGTGCTTTCGGGAGCAACGGATTGTGAACTCGATAGCCAAGGGCGTGTTCTTATTCCGGAATATCTCAAGACTGAGGCCGGGCTGAAGAAAGAAGTCACGGTTGTCGGGCTCTATAACCGGCTCGAGGTCTGGGACGCGAGAGAGTGGCAGAAATACAAACACCAAGCTGGGAAAAACACCGAGAAGATTGCGAATGAACTTGGTAAGCTCGGCGTCTACTAGCTTCGAATAAGTACCTCAACAATATGGAATAGGGAGGCCCGGATGACAAGCGGGCTGACAGTCGTGACGAATCGCTCATCGCCAGGTCCATGTGAGAAATTCTATGCGAGCAATGAAATTAGAGAATCAAACCCAAGGCAAGGAGACATTTCATGTCCCCGTCTTGCTTGAGAGAGTGTTGGAAACACTCGCGCTTCGGCCTGGCATGCGTGTCGTAGATGCAACTCTGGGTGGTGGTGGGTACACGCGGGCCTTGCTTGAGCGAGTTGGTCCGAGCGGTCAGGTCATGGCATTTGATTGGGATCGAGCCGCGATCGAACAGTTTCGTATCACGGCATCGCGGGAAGCGTTGCTTCAAACAGCACTCGATACCAAACAACTGCTTTTGTGCCAGACGTCCTATGCCGCCATTGGAGAGGTTCTCCACGAGAACCATTGGGAGGCAGCGGATGCCATTGTGGCAGATCTTGGTGTCTCAAGCGACCAATTAGCTGATCCGTCGCGCGGGATCAGTTTTCAGACTGATGGCCCGCTCGATATGCGATTGAACTCGAATGAGACGGTCCAGGCCAAACAGATTCTCAACGCGTGGGATGAGGCGGCACTCGCTGACCTCTTCCGAACGTACGGAGATGAACCGGAGGCCGAGCGAATCGCTGGGGTAGTAGTCCAGCATCGGAAACAGTTTCCACTTGCAACGACGACAGAACTTAAGGAACTCATCTGGAAGAATGTTGCTGGTCCACGACGGAGAGGGAAAACACATCCAGCGACCAAAGTCTTTCAGGCGCTCCGAATCGCGGTCAACAGTGAACGGACCCATCTTGAGCGGTTTCTCCTCGCCATTCCAGGTGTGCTCAGGCTTGGTGGTCGGGCTGCTGTGGTCTCTTTTCACTCCGGCGAGGATGCTATTGTGAAACACCTATTCCAAACAGAAATTCGTTCTGAAAAATCTCGACTTACCTGGGTAACGAAAAAACCAATCGTTCCGGGTCAGGACGAAATCAGACTCAATTCTCGGGCTCGGAGCGCCAAACTTCGAGTCGTCGAAAAAAACAAAAATTAAAACATCAGTATGCGACACTCTCCTCAACGTATCATCTCACGCACGCGGACGGCACACCTGAAACGGCTGGAAACACACGCGGGAGCTGCTCATGTGGCCATAGTGGTACTCCTCTCCCTCTCCTTTGTCTCGGCTGGGTTGTATGTCTTTGCGGTGAATCGGAGCGCGGTTCAGGGGTATGCAATTCGCACCCTTGAAAAGGACGTGAAGGAATTGAAGAAAGTCAATACGGAACTTCGTGTGCGTGAGGCCGAGGCAATGTCACTCTCACAAGTTGAAGCCGGTAGCTCTGAGCTCCGGATGGAGAAAGCTGAGGCTGAGAAAGTCATTACCACTCATTCCAATACCGTTGCAATCCGCTGACGTCGACTCTGTTTTATGCCTCTGACACGTCGCCCTGCGCGCCCACGATTGACACATTCGACCCGCCCCGTTTCGCTGTGGCGGTTATATTTTTTTCGTGGAGCTTTGCTGGTGATAGGTGCCGTCATTATCAGTCGATTGTATGCGATTCAGGTCCTCGGACGTGAGAAATGGGTTGCGATGGCGGAAACTCAGCATATGGTTGCGCAAGCATTGCGGGCAGAACGGGGGAGTATCGCGCTCAAGGACAATGATGGGACATATCCGGTGGCGGTGAATCGTGAATACAAGACGGTCTACGTCATACCGAAACTAGTTGAAGATGTGGCCGGGACGGCGGTGGCACTCTCATCTGTTTTGGGTGTAGATGAGGGAATTATCCATGAACGACTCTCTGACCGGGCAGATCCTTTTGAGGTGATAAAGAAAAAAATTAACGTTGATGAGGAAACGAAGTTGAAAGAACTCCATCTCCGAGGAGTAAATTTCCTCCCAGAAACATTTCGGTACTATCCTGCCGGGGAACTAGCTTCCAAGGTTATTGGTTTTGTTGGACCAGGCGGGGAAGGGGAAATTGGTATCTATGGTGTTGAGGCAGGGTGGAATAGTGAACTGTATGGAAAAGCCGGCCATATATCGCAAGAGCGGGATTCGGCTGGGCGCTGGATTTCGCTGACTGACCGTGATCATACTGAGCCAGTGGATGGGCAAAATCTCGTCCTCACCATCGATCGAGTGATTCAATATGAGGTTGAGAGTATTCTCTCTGATGCCCGTGAGCGTTTCAATGCGGACACTGCGTCGGCGATTGTGCTTGAACCGAAGACGGGCAAGATTTTGGCGATGGCAAGTGTCCCGCAATTCAATCCCAATGAGTATGGAAAAGCGGATGATTTGGGTTTGTTCATGAATCCTCTCGTCAGTCTGCCATATGAGTCTGGATCAGTCTTGAAGCCTATCACTATGGCTTTGGGTATCGAAGCCGGAAAAGTAAGTCCTGCGTCGGAGTTCACCGACACGGGGAGTATGCAGGAGGCTGGCTATACCATTCAGAACGCGGAAGGAAAGGTCTATGGTCGGAGCACGATGACAAAGGTTCTCGAACAGTCTATCAACACTGGTGTTATGTATGTTGAGCGACTCGTCGGTCATAGCACTTTTCGGGACGGTCTTCGAAATTTCGGTTTTGGTATGAAAACGGGTATTCGACTCCCGGCTGAAAACCCGGGAAATCTTCGGAATCTAGATAACCTGAAAGCAACGATTCAGTTCATGACGGCAGCGTTTGGACAGGGGATTACGGTAACTCCGCTCCAACTCGCTATGGCTTATGGTGTTTTGGCCAATGATGGTATTCTCATGAAACCTCAAATCGTTGATCGGATCATCGATCGAGATGGCGTGACTCAGCCGATTGAACCGCAAGAGGTCCGGCGAGTGCTCTCCCAGGAGACGGCACGAGAAGTAGGTCTGATGCTCCGGAGTGTTGTCGTCAACGGTCATGGGAAACGAGCGGATGTCCCGGGATATATCGTGGGCGGGAAGACAGGGACTGCTCAAGTCGCCAAATCTGGATCAAAGGGATACGATGAGAATATCACCATTGGAACGTTTGCTGGCTATGCGCCGGTGAATGATCCGCGTTTTGTGGTGATTGTCAAGCTTGATAATCCGAAGGATGTTCAGTGGGCAGAGTCAAGCGCAGCTCCGACCTTTGGGAGTATCATGCAGTTTCTCCTCTCGTATGCGAAAGTACCAACGACTGAACCGATAAAACGCTAGCGTATGAACTTCAGAATGCGCCTGAAAAAGAATCTTGCCCGTTTGCTTGGAGCATGGGCTCGCATGGTAGTGCGGGTGAGGAAGCCGATCATCGTGGGGATTACTGGTTCGGTCGGCAAAAGTTCCGCCAAAGAGGCTATTGCTCTCGTCTTGTCCAAACACTATACGGTTCGAGCCTCACCGGGAAATTATAATAATGAATTTGGATTACCAGCAGCTGTGTTGGGAGTGCCAAGTCCGGGGCGTTCGTTTTTCCTGTGGGTCAGGGCCCTTGCTCACACTCTGGCAATCAGCTGTCATCTGGAGGAATATCCGGAAGTGCTTATTTTGGAGATGGGTGTTGATCATCCAGGAGACATGGACTATCTGCTCGGTATCGTCACACCCGATATCGGAGTGTTGACGCGTATTGCAGAGAGTCATCTGATGAATTTCAATAGCCTAGCACATATCGCCAAGGAGAAAGGAAAGCTGATTGCATCAGTCCCTGAGACAGGGTGTGCGGTGCTCAACGCTGATGATGAGCGAGTGATGCAACAAAACGAGAACACCCAGGCCAAGATTATCTCTTATGGGTTTATCGCAACGGCGACGTTGATGGCGGACAATGTTCGATTGCTCCAGGATAGTGGGCGGATCGAGGGACTGTCCTTCAAACTCAATTACGGTGGAAAAAGCATCCCGGTGCGCTTGCCATCTATTATTGCTCGGCACCATCTATCAGCGGTACTGGCAGCAGCAGCGGTTGGTGTCGCACTCAAGATGAATCTCGTTGATATCGCTTCTGCGCTCACAGAATTTCGATCGTTGCCGGGCAGGATGTATCTGCTTTCCGGCGATGGCGGTACGCGGATTATCGATGATACGTACAATGCTTCGTTTGTTTCGACAGAAGCCGCTCTGGCGACAGTCCGTGAGATCATCGCACCGCGGAAAGTAGTTATCCTCGGTGATATGCTTGAGATTGGTGCACAATCCGATGAAGCGCACCGGAATCTTCGGGATAGCGTGATTGCAAGCGGAGCCACCGTGTTCATCGGTGTGGGTCAACACATGCGTTTTTTGGCTGATGCACTTCATGGTACGAATTTTCCCGAAAAAAATATCCATGCCTTTTTGGATCCTATTGTTGCTGCTGAGCGAATCAATGAAATTATTCGTCCCGGCGACCTCATTCTGGTAAAGGGATCACAGGGATTGCGAATGGAATATATCACCGAGCGCCTCCTCGGAGTGATGAGTGAGGATGAGAAGCGAACAGTACTGTGTCGCCAATCAGATGCGTGGCGAGCTACACCGTTTATCATGCCCGACGAGTGGCACTAGTTCGGGGAGAGATTGAGTTTTCGTGCAGCATGGCATAATATGGGAGTATAACCTTAACTCACTTTAGGACGTGTATGACTGACGAAGCACGGGACAAAGAATTCATTGAGTATGTTGTGAAGATGCTGGTTGATAATCCGGAGAGCGTGAAGGTCGATCGAAAGGTAGACGAGATGGGTGTGCTCATTACGCTGGATGTTCACGCGGATGATATGGGGATGGTCATCGGTCGAGAGGGGATGACCGCGAAAGCACTTCGGACCCTTCTTCGTGTGATCGGAGCCCGGAATAGCGCGCGAGTCAATCTGAAGATCAATGAACCGGAAGGTGGTCAACGGCATGAGCGGAAACGCGAAGAAGAAGCGCCGGTGAGTCCGAATGAGCCCTTTGAACATGTTGTTCAACCGACACCTGCCCCGCGGTCACTTGAGGATGTCATGAATGATATCAAACTGTAGTTTACAAAGAAGCACCCGGAGGCCATACCCGAGTGCTTTTTGGTTTCTCTTGAATACGCTAGTATGAAGATACTTGAGTGATTTTCCTATGAATATTACGAAAACTGCCATCGAAGGTCTGCTGGTTATCGAACCGAGCATATATCAGGATGAACGGGGTTATTTCACGGAGACCTACCATCGCGATCGGTACCGCCAGGCGGGAATTGAGCCGGAATTCTTCCAGGATAATCTCTCCTGTTCGAAGCGGGGAGTGATCCGTGGACTGCACTATCAGGCGCCACCCTGTGCGCAGGGAAAACTTGTGTGTGTTCTTCGTGGTCGTGTGCTGGATGTGGCGGTCGATATTCGGTCGGGGTCGCCGACGTATGGAACATTCGTCGCGGTTGAACTCTCGGCTGAAAATCATAGGCAATTTTGGATCCCGGCCGGGTTCGCTCACGGGTTTGCGGCGCTCGAGGACGATACGCTTTTCGCCTACAAATGCACGGCACCGTACTCGAAAGAACATGATCGTGGCGTTCGCTGGAACGATCCGGCGATCGGCATTGACTGGGGCGTGGATAGCCCAATCGTCTCGGAGAAAGACCAGAGACATCCGCTCCTGTCCGAAATCGTCCAAGAGTTTGTCTACGCAGAACATGGAACATAGAACATATATCGGGGTGCGGAAGCATTAGCAGTTTCATGATTTATGATGGATGTTTTATGAAGTATCTTGTCACCGGCGGAGCTGGCTTTATTGGATCAAATTTCATTTATCACATCCTCGCGACACGGCCGGATACAGCAGTCGTGAATCTTGATGTGCTCACTTATGCCGGGAATCTCGAGAATCTGGCTGCGCTTCAGACAGATCCACGCTACCGTTTTGTGAAGGGTGATATCACCGATGCATCATTGATTGATGCACTCGTGGCTGAGTGCGATGCGATTGTACACTTTGCTGCGGAGTCGCATGTCGATCGATCGATCCTTGGCCCAGAGGCGTTCGTCCGGACCAATGTCATCGGGACGTTTACGCTGCTTGAGGCAGCAAGAAAGCATCATAAACGGATTCATCATGTCTCGACCGACGAAGTTTTCGGCTCTCTCACGCCCGATGCGCCGGCATTCCATGAAACTACGCCGTATGACCCCAGGAGCCCCTATAGTGCGAGCAAAGCCGGATCGGATCACCTGGTGCGCGCCTATTACCACACCTATGGTTTGCCGGTGACGATTTCGAACTGCTCGAATAATTACGGACCCTACCATTTCCCGGAAAAACTCATCCCACTCGCGATTACCAACCTTCTCGAGGGAAAGAAAGTGCCCGTGTACGGCGA
This sequence comes from uncultured Bdellovibrionales bacterium, assembly GCA_964385515.1. Taxonomy (GTDB): domain Bacteria; phylum Patescibacteriota; class Minisyncoccia; order Moranbacterales; family UBA1568; genus SSEF01. The sequence goes on along the minus strand of CAYLPD010000009.1, from coordinate 375 downwards.
CGGCATCCAGGTGCGTGACTGGCTGTATGTCGAGGATCATGCGCGAGCGATCGCGCTCATTTTGGAAAAGGGTCGGATCGGTGAGACGTACTGTATCGGCGGCAATGGTGAACGGGAGAACATCTGGATCGTAAAAGAATTGCTCCGACTCCTCGGCAAAGACGAATCATCAATTGAGTACGTGAAGGACCGCCCCGGCCATGACCGTCGTTATGCGATTGATTTTTCCAAGATCAAAACTGAGCTCGGCTGGCAGCCGTCGGTGAGTCTCGAAGAGGGCCTCGCCCAGACAGTCGAGTGGTTCAAGGCGAACGAGAATTGGTGGAAGCATGTGAAAAGCGGGGAATATCAGCAGTACTACACCGAGCAGTACGG
>CAYLPD010000008.1:0-42130 GCA_964385515.1 uncultured Bdellovibrionales bacterium | reverse complement strand
TGCTGGGGAGGAAGGGATCGAACCTTCGCATGGTGGGACCAGAACCCACTGCCTTACCGCTTGGCTACTCCCCAAAAAAGATAAAACCTGAAACTGACAGCCTGTATCAAGCACTGCCTATACTAACCGATATCAACGTCCAAATCAAGTCGAGAGGACCGCTATCCAGCCTATGTCTTCAGATAACGACGGATAGCAATAAAGCTTGAAAGTACCCCCATCAGGATACCCAGGCAAAGAGTGGAAATCGAAAGGATAGGCAGATAGGCGAGGAAAAACTGCCAGGCGCTCCCCTGAGGAAAGGCACCCGGTGTGTAGTCAGCGAGGAGGTAGGCGGCGAGACCGACCAGCGCTACGCCGACGACACCTGCAAAGAGGCCATAGAGAATTCCTTCAAATATGAAAGGCATCCGGACATACAGATTTGACGCGCCAACGAGACGCATGATCTCGAATTCTTGTCGATGTGAGTAAATCGTGATGCGAATGGTATTGAAAGTGATGAGCACCGCAATCAGTCCGAATGCGGCCCCGATAGCGAGACCAAATTTCCGAGCGGCCTGACCTATCGCATTGAGTCGTTCAAAAATAAGTCGATTTTTTTCGAAGTTCACTCGATTGATATCTGTTTTATAAGGCGAGCTTTCGAGGAACGTTGCGATCTTGCGGTAATCCTCTTGATGTTTGGCTCGAATAACGAGTGATGCGAGGAGTGGGTTCTCTCCGATTTCGTCAATTGCCTGTCGGATCACCGGATCGGCGCCATTGTTGGCGAGGAAATCCGATAATGCCTGTTCGCGCGAGACGTATTCAATTGAAGCGATTTCGCGAGCTCGCTCAAGATACTGTTTCATTTCCAATATCCGGCCCTCAGATACATCAGGATTAAACGACACGCTGATGCTGATTCGACTCTCAAGGTTGTTCACGATGAGTTGCGTTCCGAGCGTGATGAGTCCAGCAAAACTGATGATGAAGAGTGACAACGACATGATCGTAATCGTCGCAAACGACAACCATCCATTTCGACGGAAATTGATCATGCCTTCTTTGAAAGTGCGCCAAAGTTTCAGGGTTCGTTGCATACGCTCAGGCTAGAGTTTGATATTGTATTTCCCGCGCGCTTCGTCGTGGCGGAGTCGTCCATCGACGAGAGAAATGACGCGTTTGTTCAGCTGGTCGACCACTTCTTTTTTGTGAGTGGCGATGATGACAGTGGTGCCGTAGGAGTTAATTTCCAAGAGGAGGTCAGTGATCTCACGGGTTGAAACAGGATCCAAATTACCGGTTGGTTCGTCAGCACAAATAATCTGAGGGTGGTGAATCAAGGCACGTGCGATGGCTACTCGCTGCTGTTCCCCGCCCGAAAGCTCACGTGGGAATTTGTGTCCCTTTCCACCGAGTCCAACGATTTCAAGCAATTCATTCACTTCCTCTCGGATCTCCTTTGCACTTCGACCGTCTACCTCCAACGCGTAAGCGATATTTTCGAAAGCCGTTTTTTGCGGTAAGAGCTTGTAGTCTTGGAAGACTGTTCCAATATTGCGACGATAGAACGGGAGATGTCGACGGTTGATGTCTTTGATCGCTCGACCTTTAAAGTAAACGACTCCCTCAGTTGGCTCCGCCTCAGCATAGATCAGTTTCAGGAGTGTCGATTTTCCTGCGCCACTCGAACCGACGAGAGAAATGAATTCACCAGGAAACACCGCAAAGGAAACTTCATGCAAGGCATTAACGCCACCGGGGTAATCCTTGGTGACATTCTCAAAAACAACAATCGGCTGGCTTTCCGTTTTGGGCATGGGATTATTTTTTCTGTCTTTGCTCGTATTGTAACTCACTTTCAATAAAGCTGTCCAAGTCGCCGTCAAGGACGGCTTGAGCATTGCTCGTCTCAATCCCCGTTCGATGATCCTTTACCAGGGTGTATGGATGGAGCACATACGAACGAATTTGATTACCAAAACCGGCTGATTTGAATTCCCCGCGAATCGCCGCCTTGTGAGCTGCTTCTTCGCTGAGGCGTAGTTGCAAGAGTTTTGACTTGAGCAACTTCATCGCCTGGTCGCGGTTCTGAAGTTGCGAACGTTCGCTTTGACAGGCAACGACAATGTTTGTGGGCAAGTGAGTGAGGCGGACAGCAGATTCAGTTTTATTCACGTGTTGCCCGCCCGCGCCCGATGCCCGGAGTGTGTCAACCCGCAGATCTTCAGGCTTAATCTCAATGGATCGGTCAGTGTCAGGCAAAACAGGCATCACTTCGGCAGATGCAAATGAAGTTTGACGGAGATTGTTCGCATTGAACGGCGAGAGTCGTACGAGACGATGGACTCCCATCTCACCCCGCAGGTATCCATACGCATACGCTCCTCGAATTTCTACAGTCACACTCTTGAGTCCGGTCTCATTGCCACGATTTTCATCCAACACTGACGAATGGAAAGCGTGTCGCTCCGCATAGCGCAGATACATCCGGAGGAGCATCTCGGTCCAGTCTTGAGCTTCGGTCCCACCCGCTCCGCTGCGCAGCGTCAAGATAGCATCCGCGCGATCATATTCGCCACCGAGGAGCAGCTGGAATTCCCAGCCATTGAGCGCTTCCTCGATAGAGTCAATTTCGTGTTCGAGAGACTGAATGTCTGCTGTCTCAAGTTCAGGGAGCATTGCGAGCTCTGCTGCGTCACGAAGCGACGTTGATAGCGCGTCAAAACGGGTCACTTCCTGTTTCAGTCCGTCAAGGGATTGCATCGTGGCTGCTGCTGCCTCAGGAGTATTCCAAAAGTCAGGCGCTTCACTGATTGTCTGCAGTCGAAGGATCTCTGCCTTCTTGCCGTCCCAGTCAAAGATAGTCCCGCAAGCGGGAGTATTGGGACTCGAGGGCGGCAATTTTTCTTCTCAACTCATCCATAGCGTATGTTTCGGAAAAGTAAGTTTATTTTACCACAGTGGCTTGATTCTTCTTGGATATTTGCTAGGATAAGAAACATTATTGTTATTGCCGATGTAGCTCAGTTGGTAGAGCGACGCACTCGTAACGCGTAGGTCACCAGTTCAATCCTGGTCATCGGCTCCAGAAAGAATGTGGCAGAGGCGGTAGAGATTTTTTACCCTCCCCGTTTTCACATTTCACAGCAGACCGATATCTTCAAGGCAAACGACTTACTCACTTTGTGAGTGCAGTTTCAACGAGTGATTTGAGATCGGGGTAGGGAACGGACCCCAGGACAAATTCACGGTTCACAAAAGTAGCGGGGGCAGATTCAATATGGTACTCCGCGGCCTGTTGCATATCTGCCGCGATTTCAGCAACTTTGGTTTTGGCATCGATACACTGACCGAAAGTAGCACCATTCATGCCTTGGATTCGCCAGGCGTACGATTTGAAGGAACGTTCGCTGCCGGTTCTCCCCCATTCGGCTTGGCGCTCAAAAAGGAGATCAGCGTAGGCCATAAATTGATGCTGATCGGCGGCGCACTTTGCGGCGGCGGCCGCTGCTTCAGCCTGAGGATGAGTCGCCAGCGGGAGCTGTTTCCAGACCAGCTTCAGACGGTCCGGATATTCAGCCAAGAGCCGTTTATAGACTGCGTGATATTCACGACAGTACGTGCATTGGAAATCTGAAAAAATCATGAGGGTTACCGGCGCATCATTGGCCCCGATAACGATATCATCCGAACGGATTTCGGGCACACTCAGGTAACGGCCAATTGGCATACCGATCATATTGATATCAAAGAGGAGTCGGCTATTCACCTCACGAAAGAGCGGTTCGGCCTGCGTAAAAAATTCTGTTTCTCGTACTGCTGGGTCGAAAACAAAGGCCGGGACACTGACAATATGAAATTCTTCAATCAGTTGTTGGCCGGCATCTGTCGCAATATCGATCGCTTCAGCCTCCAGTGTTGGCACGATCCGTCTGAGCCAGAGTAACGCATCATCCGGTTTACACGTCGCGCATTGTTCATCATTGATGATACGTAATCTGACTTTCGGTTCTGTATATGCGACCCATGTCCGGCCACCGGTAACGAGGATATCATGTGACTGGATCGCCCGAGACGAGAAGCCACTACCCGTGATAAGTTGGCCAAAATCGACAAAGAGGCCACCAACGAACAGTCCAACAAACACAATTAGGACAGCAGTGATATTTTTCGGATCGCTCCACCAATGTTTCCAGTTCGACTTCCAGGTACGCCATTCGATTGCGGGTCGCATAGGTTTTGTTACAGGGATAAATCTTGGGATGTTGCTGAACAGACGGGATATGTGGGCACCGGATCAGGTGTCAGGCTCGCTTCTGTGCCCAGAGCCTGTTCACGCAGTGCATTCAAGGCGTACAGTCGTTCAGCCGGGATGAGTCGGTAATCCTCATGGCCGATAGTGAACGTCCTGTGAGCAAATGATTTCAGTCCAAAACCCGCCAGCACAGAGACCCCGAACAATGCCAATCCGCCGATCCAAAGACGTGTTTGTGGCGCTGGCTGAACCAGACGATTCAAACGGTGCCAGATATCAGGTCGGCTGTCGAAACACCACTGAAATAGGCTCCTCCCAAAATGCATCCAACGCATTTGGACACGCCGGCAAGAGGAGATGAGGATAGATAAAGGTCGTACCATAGCCAAACACACTAGCACATGGGCACGACATATGACAAGTCAACCCGAGGGATAGTCAAAATCATCCAAGACACTGTCGAGTTCAGAGAGCGGGCGGATGCCCCGACCATCCGATTTTCTTGACGGTGTGAGGAGTGCATTTCGAACGAGTGACACTGATTTTGCTCGCGTGACTCGTTGCAGCAGTTCGCCATTTACTAGGACGTTGGGGCCATCTTCACACGCATCAAAACAATCTGGACACGCCCGGACAATCGCCTCGCCATGCAACTCAGCTTGAAGTCGCTGGAATATTTCCTTTGACCCACGACCTGCGCAAGTCGCGTGGGTACAGACTTTTACAATGGGAAGTTCATCGATTTCCATATTTCCGTCCCAGCGGTGCTCGAAAGGTTCGAAATTCGCCTCCAGTATCGCCATACCAATCACTGACCCAGCCCTCGCAATTGTTAGAGAGTGCACAGGTCGAATCCCAGCCCTGATAATCACTGTTCATGTCACGCCAGTAATCGATGCCGACTTGTAGTCGAGCCGTCCCAGTAATGTTAGCTTCTCCTTCGATGAAATAGTGCCGTTTCGGATCAATGGATATCCTCGGATCGGTCCAGGCATGGTACACCCGGAGCGGTACAGCTGTGAGATTGAGTGTCAGCCGGTTATCAGCGTGACTGACGACTCCTCCGACTACTCCTGATCCCTTGGTTTCACTGAACCAATGCGGAATACGAGGAAAGAGTCGACCTATAAAAGAATCAGCCCGACCGAGTTCAATTTCGCTTTCAATTTGCTCTCGTCCACTCGAATCTTGAGAGAGAATGCGAAAACGTCGAATCTCAATGCGGGGTGACGTTCGTTCCTCATCAGCACAAGGAACATCGGTTACAGCATTCATCCAGCCAACGAGCGTGGTGTAGCCAGCAGGTGCCTGGTCCCAGTGTACCGTTTCTTGCTTCCAAATCGCACCGTGAGGAGCGCTCCCCGACCAAGTGATCGTTTGCTGACATGGGGTTGATAAGGGTATGAAAAACATGGAGCACAGCATGACAAAACCGGCGAGAACGATGATGAGTCCCATCCCAACCCCCACTGGCTTGAGCATACCGCGCATGTGGCTTATTTAAAGCATGAATTATCACGATAATTGACAATCATACCATTTTGATATAGAATATGCAAGTTGTTTTCTGTAGTTCCTTACAACCAAAAGAAAGGTAGGAAAGAGAAATGTCAGTGTATCAAATCCGGCGGGCGTTGGCGCCCGATCTGAAGGTCCACGCGATCGGCAAAAGCTTTAACGGGAAGTTACATGGCAACGCCTCGATGGCGTTACAATACGCACTGGCAGCCGGGCTGGAACAAGTGCTCCAAGAGCCGGGCGAAGAACACCTTCGTGGCAACCTTGAACGAAGACTGCTCAACTTCATCGCGAGAGGCGGTATAGTTGTGTACGTCAAGGACAACGATACAGTCGTCGGGGTGGCAACCGTCGGATGTTGCTCCGGCCTCTGGAGTGAGAGCTTCCTGGTTGAGGACCTCCGCGTTGCCAAACGCACTACGGTCATGTCTGACCGTGTGTATGCGGCACTACTGGATGGCATCCTCGATGTGGCACGGATCACCTCCGAAGAAGTGAAGAAGGGCCCCGTCCTAATTCATGTTGGGGCCGCGACCTCGGAACGGAGGTTGCTGCGCAGGACCTTCAAGCAATACGGATTCCACCAGGAGACGGCTGCTCAGCCGGACATGTGGACCGCAAAGGTAGGTGGCCAGGAACAATTGGCTGTCGCCTGAATGAATGTTCAGCACCTGTGGGTAATTCCATAGGTGCTGTTTTCTTTTCTCGATCTACATATCCAATCGACTTGACGTGTCCGACGCTGCATGCGATACCTGAATCAAGTTCTTTCTGAGAGAGGTGATATCGCCATGAAGCCTGCACCAAGGCCAAAGCTATTGCATGCATTGCCCGTTGATAGTCAACCGGTCTATCTGAGAACAAATGAGCAGGGACATGAGATTCTCTACTTTCTCCGAGTAGACAGCGCTGGGATCAAGCAAAGACACACCGGTGGAGAGATTTATTTGGGCGATATTGCGGTCATCAAGCGAAATGGGAAACGAGTGGAAGTCGTATTAAATATCGAATCGATTATCACTGAGTTACCGATTGACCCGACACCGAAGCAAAAACCGCGTTCGCATCGCCGCGCCTAATAGTCAAAACACTGACTGTCAGGCGCCTTTGTTTTCAAAAATGACCTTGAGGAGGTCGGCTCGTCCTTCCCCAGTTTTGGCGGAATACCGGATGACACGCGCCGGAGCAAACTCAGTTTCGAAAGAACGAAGATGGGTATCCACCTCCGAGCGCCGTCCCTTGTCACACTTGTTGGCGAGGATAATCACCGGTCGCCCGTACTCACGTAACAGTTTGAAAGTCTCACGGTCCGAATCTTTGGCTCCAATTTCAGCGTCAACAATCAGAATAGCTGCTCGGATATCAATGCGCATATCTGCTGCAAACCAGGAGATGTACCCTGCCATTTTCTTGCGCAGTGTGTCCGGAACCTGAGCGTAGCCGTACCCTGGCAAATCAGCCAAATACCAGTTGTTGTTCACGAGGAAGAAATTGATTTCCGTTGTTCTCCCAGCTCGGGAATTGGCATGCGCCAAGTCTTTTTGTCGTGTCAGACTGTTGATGACACTCGACTTGCCGACATTGGAACGGCCGAAAAACGCGACGACCGGACGCGGCGGCTGTGGCAATCCCTCAGAGCCAATTACTCCTTTGACAAATACGGCGCTAGTGATATCCATAGAGTTTTCATCCTGGCAGAAATCCTCGCCTTGAGCAAGTCCGGACAAAAAGAAATCCCGTTGCATAATTCAATGCACGGGACAAGGCTGGAGAAAGCGGAACCTTACACCCGCTTTTCACGATATTCCAGACCCTGCTGGTCACACCAGTCTTTGACGTGTTTGATGATAGGACGACCTATGGTATGGAGGAAAACTTTTTGTCGAACGCACGAGTAATGAATTTCTACGTGGGTGTGGCCCATGCCTGAAAAGACTACGATTTCTACCCATGAACCGCTGCAACTGCAGCCATGCTCTGCTCGGTCGGCTGTGTGAACACGAGACTGAGTTTTTGGTCCGAGATACTCCACAAGTGCGTTGGCCAAAGATGTTGCCGTTTGTTGACTGCCAGGGCGTGCAGTTGAGTGACGAGTGGACAACACGATTCCCTCCCTTTTGTCATGTTAAACAACGATGCTATATCCTAGCTCCAGGGAGGGTGGATCGTCAAGAACTCTTTACACCATTGACAGAAACATCAATTATTTGTATAACGAGCGTATCTCTAAAAATTCCCCCACCTCAGTCCCATTGGAATTGAGGTGTTTTTTTCCACAACACATACAATGAACTCCTGTGAGCAGTTACTCTTTTTCTTTTTGTTGTGGTGCTTCTCCAGACGCTACATCCTGGTGTACAGAATCAGAAAATTCAGAGGTTGTTTGTTCTCCACTGACTGACTCTTTCGCGGTTTCGGGCAATGGATGCTTCGGAGATGATGTCATTGCAGCAGTCATCGGGGCTGACAGTTTTGGGAAATTCACGAGCGCCGCGAGAAAGAGTACGAGAGAGAAAACCAATGGTACACGACTACCGGCTACGTGCATGAGGAACGAAACCAAGAAGGGAGTAGGGAGGAGGTACAGTGTAGAGATGTAGGCCCGCCCGTAGGTGAGTTGATGACCTCGGAGATGCGCCGCCAGCCACACAATGAGGGCTCCCAAAAGGGAATAGATGAGATAGCCGATCCACATGCCAAAATAGATGGCAAATGGCACTACCGCTCCAACAATATAGAAAATTATCTTGAGGAAATCGGAGCCTCGTTCTACCCACTGGTCAAAAACCGCCTTGGTAATAGTAAGTTTCTCCGTAAGCTCCATCTCACGAAGATTGAAGATGCGAGTCTCTCCTCGTTCGGGATTCCGTACACCCATTTCATGTTGACCAAGGAGAACAAGCGTTTCTCGATCCTCTATCGCTTGAGGCGTCACGGATGCAGTAGTATCGATAACAAGGAAATTGAGCGGGATTTCAACATCTCGACAGGTATCCCCTACAGCACAACCCATCTTTTGCCATGCCTCAGGAATCCGAATCTCGACTGGCGCAGATTGATTGGTTGAGAGCGTCCCCTGTTCCAGAGTGAGTACCAGTTTTTCTGGAAACAAATCCCGAGTGATCATTTGCTGCGTTTGCCATTCGCCCGAACGAATCGAATCAACGACGCGTAGAAAACCCGGCAACAACGTCATCACAGTGACTCCCACAACAATAAGCATGGTGAGTGAATAAAATCGAAAACTCGCCGAGCCCGAGAATTTCTGTTCTCGAAAAAAATTGGGCCGATAGAAAAATGCTTTCAACGCGTTGAAGTCCATAGTGTCAATGTATAACAACATGATTTAGAAAACCGACATCCCTATTTTACACCCGATCATGCCTCACCGTAACGGGTATCGATATCGCCCAATAATTCTTCAATTTTTTGGTGATCTCTGGTTCCGGGGAGCGTCAGTGCTCGAGCAGTGAGGAGTTTGGCCCTCACAACATCCCGTTCAGATGCATCGTACAACCCTCGTTCCAAGTCTTCAATTGCTTCCTGGATGATCTGCGGCGCCGATTTTCCGATTTCAAATTGTTCGTGATGCATAGGCGTATCTTTGCAATTTCATTACCCGAAACTATTTTTGTTCGTCGTTTACTGACTGCGCATCAAAACCGATGGGGGCAGTGGTTGGTGCTTCGCTTGATTTGATCAAACCAAACTGTTTTTCATATTTCACCAGATTGTCGGCGAGTGCGGCCACCATGCGCTTCATATGACTGGGCGAGACAATGACGCGAGCATTCAAGCTTCCTGCCGGCGGGTAGACCGAGAGAAAGTCGAGCACGAATTCCTCCCCGGTATGCATCACCTGCATCATGTTCGAATAGACACCTTTCACCGTTTCATCATTCGCCTTGATCTGAATCTGTGCTGCTTGCCCGCCCGAAGCTGGAGCGGAGGAGGGGTGTGGTTGGGTCATAGATTTTATTTATATAGATTATTCTCACGTTCATATATGCCTAAGTGCTGCTTGACAAGTACCTGATTTCTGCTACAATACTAGTATTCAGACGAGAAGGGATCCGAACGGCTCATTACCTAAGGAGCCCTTTTCTTTATTTTAGGCCAATTTTATCCCGTACTGATTCTAGATAATCGAAATATTCGGACCCGAGTTTTTTGTACAGTGACGAAGCGTACTGCCGATTGGGAAAGAGCATCTTACCGAACTTCTTCTCTTCAATAAGAAAATCTACAAGCATTTTATAGTCTCCATCACCAGAGATAAGAAACACCTTGCCGAAGAACTCTTTCTTATAAAGTCGCTTCATGACTTGGAAAATGATATCAGAATCGACATTCCCCTTTTTCTTCCCTAGCATAGCTGCATTGTGTTCACGGAACATCAGGACAAAACCGGCAGCTTGAATCTCTTCATATAGCTCTTCTCTCGCTTCCTGGACATACCCGAGGAAGTAGTAGGCCTTGGCGATGCCATACTTCTGTTCTAGATAGATACGGAAGCGTCTCAAATCTATGCGCCAAGGATTTTGCTCATGCTTGGCCGTGCCCATGTAGAGGTTCTGTCCATCTATAAAAGCGATGTTTTCTGATTTTTTCATGTCTTCATATTCGCAGATAGTCTACCACTTGATATCGGGGCATATCTACAAAAGTAACGAGCGGAGGGAAAACCCCTCCACTCTTAATTCTACCCTTACTTTTTCTCCTCGCCATCGGCGGGTTTTTCCTCGACCTCGGCGTCTTTCGGCGTTTCGGTTCCAGCTGCCCGCCCTTCGGTACCAGGTTGAGTACCAGCGGCTGGCTGAGCCGCAGCCTGGGCTTCCTGGGCAGCCTTGTAGAGTTTCTCACCGATCTTCTGTGCTGCCTGTGACAGGACTTCTGTTCCTTTTTTGATCGCATCAAGATCGTCACCGTTCTTCACATTGGCGAGCTGAGCGAGTGCTTCCTCCACAGGTTTCTTTTCTTCAGCCGTAAGTTTGTCGCCGGCGTCTTTCATCGCTTTCTCGGTTGTGTAGCTCAGCGTGTCAGCCATATTGCGCGCTTCGATCAGTTCCTTCTTGCGCTTGTCCTCCTCGGCATGGAGCTCAGCATCTTTTTTCATCCGTTCGATTTCGTCTTTGGAAAGACCGGTTGACGATTCAATGCGGATGGATTGCGTCTTGCCGGAGGCCTTATCCTTGGCTGTCACCGAGAGAATACCCGAGGCATCAATGTCGAAACTGACCTCAATCTGCGGGATACCCCGCGGCGCCGGTGGGATGCCGTCAAGGACGAAGCGGCCGAGACTTTTGTTATCAGTAGCCATCTCGCGCTCGCCCTGGAGTACGTGAATCTCGACCTGCGGTTGATTGTCAGCAGCCGTAGAAAAGACTTGACTCCGACTGACCGGGACCGTTGTATTGCGATCAATGAGTGGCGTCCGGACACCACCTAGAGTTTCAATGCCAAACGTAAGCGGTGTGACGTCAAGCAGGAGAACATCCTTGACGCTTCCTTCGAGGACACCTCCCTGAATGGCGGCGCCAATCGCGACAACCTCATCCGGGTTCACGCTGATATTGGGTTTCTTGCCAAAAAATTTCTCTACCGTCTGGAGAACAAGCGGCATACGTGTCATCCCCCCAACGAGCACTACCTCATTGATGTCAGAGACCGTGAGTTTTGCATCGGCCAAGGCCTTCTTCACTGGTTCAAGCGTCCCCTGGATGAGATCACCCACGAGTTCTTCGAGTTTGGCGCGGGTCAGTTTCATGACGAGGTGTTTTGGACCATCTGCACCACTGGTGATAAACGGTTGGTTGATCTCCGTTTCTTGAGCTGTAGAAAGTTCAATCTTTGCCTTTTCAGCCGCCTCTTTGATACGTTGGAGAGCCAGCGGATCCTTGGACAGATCTAGTCCTTCTTGTTTCCGGAACTCGTCGAGGATCCAATGAATGACCCGTTGGTCGAAATCGTCACCACCGAGATGAGTATCCCCGTTGGTCGACTTCACTTCAACGGTGTCAGCCGAAACCTCTAAGATAGAGATATCAAACGTCCCACCGCCAAGATCGTAGACGGCAATCTTTTCGTCTTTCTTCTTGTTGAAGCCATAGGCGAGCGCTGCCGCGGTCGGCTCATTGATGATGCGACGGACATTGAAGCCTGCAATCTCACCCGCTTCCTTGGTCGCCTTGCGTTGACTGTCATCGAAGTAGGCCGGGACAGTGATGACCGCATCCGTGATTTTTTCGCCCAGCTTTTCTTCAGCATCAGCTTTTAGTTTGGCCAAGACCATCGCGCTGAGTTCTTGAGGTGAATATTCTTTGCCCCCCATAACGATCTTCACGCCTTCGCCAGCTTGCACGATCTTGTAAGGAAGTGTCTTCATGTCGCGCTTCACTTCGTCGTCGTTGAAGTGGCGACCAATGAGACGCTTTACGGAAAAGAGGGTGTTCTCTGGATTCGTCACGGATTGACGTTTTGCAAGCAGCCCAACCAGGCGCTCCCCGGTTTTGGAAACCGCGACCATGCTGGGCGTGGTGCGATTACCCTCTTTGTTCTCAATGACCGACGGGCTCCCACCTTCGACAACTGACATCGCCGAGTTGGTCGTCCCGAGATCAATACCGAGTATCTTTGCCATATATTTTGACTTAGCGAATAAACAATATAAATTACGTCTTCGATTCTCCCCTTCGAGCGAGCCTCGCCCATGAGTCGTCCCACGCTGGTGAGACGACTGAGCGCGAGACTCCTACTTTTTTTGGTCGACGACCTGAACAGTGATTCTCTTGGGCTTCATGGACTCCTCCTTGGGCATTGTGATGGTGAGAACGCCCTTGTCGTACTTGGCTTGGGCGTCACCCCCCTTCACAGCCATCGGGAGAACCACGGAGCGAGCGAAACTGCCGGTACGGACTTCCTTGCGGTAATAGTCCTCGCGTTTCACTTCCTGCTTGGTTTCATTCGATCCCGAGATAGTCAATACATCGTTTTCAATGACGATGTCAACGTTGGCGGGATCAATCCCGGGAAGCGCAAACTCCGCCACAACGTTGTCTTTGTCCTGATAAATATCCAGAGCCGGGAAGAAATCATTCCGACCGAAAAATTCATCGTCAAAGAATCGATTGATTTCCTGGGCAGGAAATGGTATGAGATGGCGTGTCATATGTTCTCACCTCCTTTCTGGTTTTTGATTCGAATCTGGCACATAGTTGATTGATTTTAAGCCTCAGTCACGATCACTTTCGCCGGGCGGACAAGTTTGTCTTTGATCTGGTAACCCTTCAGCACTACTTTTTCAATTTTTAACTCTCTTTTTTCTGCGGTTAATTCATTTTTAATTTTTCCTTTTTCATTTTGCATTTCTAATGCCTCATGGTGGGTCGGATCGAACACGTCACCGGGCTTCACGGAAAGTGGGGTCACACCATAATTCGCGAGCACATCCTCAAATTGCTTCTCGATATAAGTAATGCCCGTGACCCAAGGACTGCCCGCCGCCTCAGCCGGTACATGGCCTGTCGCCGCATGGAAATTGTCGAGGACCGGGATGAGTTCAGTGACGATTTGCGCAGTCAGGTGGCCATAGAGTTCTTTTTCCTCATGCTTCACTCGTTTCTTGTAATTCTCGAAGTCAGCCAGGATACGGAGCACATCACTCGCTCCTTCCTGTGCCTTGATCCTCATGAGCGCAGCCGCAACCGCGTTCTTTAGCCACTCCTTGCAATCAGCATCTTTTTCAATTTCTTCGAAACTTCGCCATTCGAATCGATCATGTTCTTCACTGAGCACGGGCTCCCCTCCTTTATAGAGTGCAAGTCGAATGACTACCACCCTCTTTGTCAGCCCATGAATCTGATTCTGTGTCTCCATGAGACAACTTGAAACAATATCTTTCAACTCGTACTCGATCGAACCCACTTCCTCGCGCAGTTCGCGTTCCATTGATTCCATTGGATCCTCACCTGCTTGTACGCGCCCTCCTGGTAGATCCCATGGTCCATAGTGTTTATAAAATGGAGATTCCGGGCGTGCATCACGAACAAGGAGGAATTGCTTTTTATCAGCATCAAAGAAGACAACCTTCTGACTCAGTTGAAATAATGCGTGCTGCTCACATTGCGAATGATCGTGTTGTTTTTTGTCGGTCATACTAGTTGTTTGATTATGAAGTGCGGGTCATAGCGCTTTTCGCGGCTTCGAAGAGTTGTTGGCGCTGGGCTTCAGTGAGTGGTTGATCATCTTCTTTTTCCTCATCCACTGTGCTTTCTGATGTTGCTGTGGTTACCATAGCGGTGTCTGCGAGACGATCACGATGACGAGAGAAGAACCGAGAAGTTTCTGCATATGTTCGAGGAGAGACTTATTCTTGGCATACTCCATGCGCTTGGGGCCGATAATCGCCAGCATTCCCCGTTCTCCGCGGGCGTTCCGATAAGGCGATACCACCATAGCGCAGTGCTCGATACCTCGGATAGGATTTTCTTCACCGATGAAAATGCGCGTTTCGCCATCTTTGAGACCGGCCATCAACACATCGATTTTTTCATCCAGCGTGTCAAGCGTCTCAACTAGGCGGCACAGATCATCCATTTCACGAAACTCAGGATCCTCCATGAGCGACTTCATACCAAAGTCATACACCTCATCCTTACCCTGAATACCTGAGACGCCCAGGTTGCCTGAGAGGGCCGAGAGGAGCCGAGCCGTTGTCCGGACCGTCCGAGCATGCTTGGCCTTGAGTAAGAGAAATTCCTCCTGGAGTTTTAATTGTTCTCGCTTGGTAAGTGGTTTATCACCCATCATTTCCTCGACGTAGAGACGATACCCCGCATCAGTGGGAATCCGACCCGCTGACGTATGTGGCTGATAGAGCAGCCCTTGTGCCTCGAGAGCGAGCATATCGCTCCGCACAGTCGCCGAACTCACCGGAAAATGATGTCGCTCCAACAACACCTCAGAACCAACGGGCTGAGCGGTCTTGGTGTAGAGCTCCACCACAGCGGCAAGCACCTTCTTTTGTCGAGCATGCATATCCATGATCATAGTATAAAAAATGATTTAGCACTCGTCAAGTGAGAGTGCTAATAGAGCCAGATCGGCCAAAAAGAAAAGGCTCGGCAGATAAACTCACCGAGCCCTATGTCGCTAATTGAATGTTGCACCATTTGAACTGTTCATACGGAGTCGGCCGCACGGACGGCGGTGTTTGCAGTCAAAGCAATCGAGCGCATCTCCCTGCTGTCTTGACGCTTGTGCGAGTGAGATCTTATCACCTGCTACCATGCAATGCACGGAGGCATCAGGATCAATGTCTAATGGTTGAACTACCGCTCCTAGCTTCCGTACTCTTCCCCAAAAATCTGGTTCAGCCAGTGGCAGGATCGGGGGCATTTCCCCATTCCCTTTGTACAGCGAGTTTCGTGTTGTCTTCACGCGGTATCTCCTATCCGGCGACGTCCTAGAGTGTAACCGCATAAAATGCTGTTCGGGCAACTCGAGCACTTCTTTCTGTCGGGGTCGACTACCATCCGAATGAGTGTAAGTGACACAAATCCATGCTGCTTACTCAGACTACAGAACACAAGCACTTCATCATCACCGTTCTCATTCTGGTGATTACTTCTCCGCAGTTGGTTCATGGCGTCTCTCCAGAAAAGTAGGGGCATGTCTCTCATGAAGATAGCCCCTTCATTCGTCTCAGTCACTGTCTCTGCCCGGTGCCTGCGCCGATGGAACACTTGAGGCCGGAGTCGTGCAGCGGATTCCCTCCTGACACTTGTTGCCATGCGGGCCGCAACTGAAGCATCTTGCATCGTTCGGATCATGCTTCTCCCGCGCTTGAGCTAGGGGTATACGCCTGTTCATGTGCCGACAGTGAATGGTATCGTCGGGCCATGTATCATCACTCATCATTCCCCCACTTATGAGAAGCCGCCCATTGGACGACTGTTGGAATACTATCCGGCTCGGCATAAGGCATATTGCCTGCATCTCAGACACCGCCGATCCAGCGTTTGACACGTCTTTCGAGCGTCAGGAAGGCCAATGTCCCTTTGAACCACCGCGCAGAAAAATGTCAACGCACTTGGTGTTTCCTGAACTACAGGCACGGGCTCATTGTGCGTCTTCTTAGCGCGAGCGGGAGGCCTGCCTTTCCCCTCCCGTTTCTTGTTCTTCCATCTCTTGTTTGGGATGAACTTTCCCTTTGCTGTACCACTGTAATTAGTCTGAGGCAAAATCTTCTCCTTTGAATCAATAGACTTGTTAACGATCACCCGCAGGTGGCATGACCGGGTCATACCCACCCTCGGACCAGGGATGGCAACGGAGGACTCGTTTGAATCCCATCCAGCCTCCTCGGAGCACTCCAAAGCGCTTAATGGCTTGGTAGGAGTACTCGGAGCAAGTCGGATGAAAACGGCAGTAGCGTTCTGACACTATGAGGCCTAGCAGTCCGTGATTCAAAGACAGGGTGTGCTGATACAGCCGAATCAAAGACAGGATAACCGTTCGAAACATGAGAAGATCATACCCCGTTCCAGAGCGCTTGTCCAGAGTCAGTGGCCTGCTATACTGAGGAAGAGACAGAAACAAATACATGCGCACCCTGACACACAAACATCTCACATGGATTGATTTTGAGTCGCCCACCAAAGATGATGTCGCCTATCTCCACGAGAACTTCGACATTCATCCTATCGTCCTCGAGGAACTCATCACCCCGACATACCAACCAAAGGTGTTGCGCTATGACGGTTGTCTCTTTTTTTCAATTCATATCCCGCTCTTCGATGTGAAGGAGCGGACGACGTATGCAGGCGAGCTGGATATCATCCTCACTCGCGATCATCTCATCACTGCCCATCGTCACCCAATCTATCAAATCGGAAAATTCTTTGATGAGTTGGAAAAGAGCGCAGGCAAGCGTCATCTCTATCTGGAAGACTCAACCGCACACCTTGTCTACCGGCTCCTCGAAATCCTCCTCAATTCTTGTTTCCCCAAACTTCGCCATGTCTCCGAGAAGATCGACCGGATTGAAACCGAGGTTTTTGCTGGCAACGAGAAGGAGATGGTCTTCGAAATCTCCTTGGTCAAACGTGATATCCTCAATTTCCGCCGAACCCTGAAACCGCAGCGTTCGCTGATTGAAAGTTTAATCGCTACCAAACATGCACTCGTCCCCGCTGACCTGGCTGTCTACTTCCAAGACCTGATTGGTACCAATATCCGCGTGTGGAATATACTCGAGAGTAACAAAGAAACTATCGAAGCGCTCGAAGCAACAAACAACTCACTTCTCTCCAACAAACTGGAACAAACAATGAAGGTCTTGACTATCTTTTCAGCTGTCATCCTCCCCTTGACCGTCTATTCAAACGCGATGTCGATGAATACCTCACACCTCCCGTTTGAACACTCGGCGGGTGGCTTTTGGCTACACCTCGGGATGATGCTACTCATCTCAGCACTCACTATCGTCATCTTCCGTCTGAAACGCTGGATCTAGGTTGAGTCAATGAAGTAGTGCGAAGAAAGAAGTCTGCTGGAGTAAGAAATAAGGATAAAAAATGGCTTGAAAAAGCCAATATTTTGCTAGACAAAATTTCTGTTTCATGCTAGAGTATAGAGTCCTCATTTGGACATATTTTCCTTGCTACGCAGGTAGCGTAGTGTAAAAGTTCTTTGAAAGGAGGAGAACGTGTATCAAGAATGGATTCCAGAGTTGGGACGACTTTTTATTCGTTGTCAAATCAGTAATAAAGCAAGTTATTTTGAGTTCTGCTATCGTGACGCCGTCGGTGATCAGCAACACTTCCGGACAATCTGTTGCATCAGAGACTTCTGTGCGGAGCCGCAACTTAGCGGGTACGTTGAAACACTGACCGCCAAGACTGCAGCCGAGCAGTACAATGGCAGCGTTTTTCAGAAACACTACTGCCGTTGGGATGAACTCCGTTCCATCAGGCCCTTGTGGGCCTCAAAGTCAGTCACATTCGACGACTGGCTTGCTAAAGTGCTCAGCCTACCTGAACTGGCTGAAGTCGAAAAGGACAGGCTTCGGCGAGCCTACCCAGCCACTGTTGGCTAAAATGTTCCAAAGCCGCTAGGTGTATCCCACTGGCGGCTTTTTTCTTTGGGCCACTCCCCCGTCTTGTTTTTGTCCTCAGCTGCCTGTACCCTGGAACTATATGTCTTCCCTCGCTCTCTACAACACGCTATCCAAGAAAAAGGAGGTTTTCGTCCCACTCGACCCGCCCCAGGTGAAACTGTACACCTGCGGCCCGACGGTCTATGACTATGTCCACATCGGGAACCTACGATCCTACGTGATGGCCGATACGCTGCGCCGTGCTTTGGAGGTTTCTGGGTTCACCGTAAAGCACGTGAAGAACATCACCGATGTCGGCCATCTCACTGCGGATGACGTCGCACAGGGTGATAGCGGCGAAGACAAGATTGCGAGGAAAGCCGCGGCTGAACACAAGACCCCAGAAGAAATTGCGCATGTTTATACTGCCTACTATCGCCAAGCTGAAAGTGCATTGAATATACTCCCACCGCATGAGCAACCCAAAGCGACGAGCTATATCGTCGAGATCATTCGTTTTATCGAACGACTCATCGCGCAAGACTATGCCTATGCTGCCAACGGCAATGTGTTTTTCGCTGTAAAAAAATTTCCTGAGTATGGTCGGCTTTCCGGCAATACGCTCGATGCTCTGAAAATCGGTGCCCGACTCGAAGAACACCCAGACAAGCGCGATCCATGGGACTTCGCGCTCTGGCTCAAAGCACCCGTTGGCCACCTGATGCGCTGGGAGTCACCGTGGGGTATCGGCTACCCAGGCTGGCACATCGAGTGCTCGGCGATGAACCTTGCCACACTCGGGAAAACGATTGATATCCACACTGGTGGCGAAGACAATATCTTCCCTCATCATGAAGCTGAGATTGCTCAGAGTGAATGCGGAAACGGAGAACCATTTGCCCGCTACTGGGTGCACGTGCGCCATCTCCTCGTGGATGGACAAAAAATGTCAAAGTCCAAAGGGAACTTCTACAAGCTTGAGGATATTTTGGAACGCGGATTTACAGCAATGGATCTGCGCATGCTATTCCTCAGTGCACACTATCGAAGCCAGATGAATTTCACCTGGGAGGCGCTCGCTCAAGCCAAGAAAAATAGAGAATATCTCCTGGCTGCCCTTTCTCGGTTGCGCGAACTGAAAACAAGTGAGGAGAGTGAAATGTCATTCGACCTCCCTTACTCAAACTTTATAAATGAGTTTGAAAATGATTTGAATACGCCGCTCGCCCTATCAACGGCTTTAAGCATGGCAAAAAATATAAACTTTTCTGTTGACAATAATTTGACAGCACATCCTGAGGCGCTGGGGCGTTACGAAAAAGTCCTCTTTCAATTTTTTGGCCTCACTGAGGAACACGCTTCGACCCCAGACAATGTTTTAAAGCTCGCTGAAAAGCGAATTGAAGCGCGTAAAGCCAAGAACTTTGTTCAATCTGATGCACTGCGCGACGAGATCGTTGCGCTCGGCTATAGTGTCGAGGATGGGCCAGCTGGTCAAGTGATCAAAAAGAAATAAAAAAACAGCGGCTGACACAGAGAATCCTGAGTATCAGCCGCACGTGAGAACGACGTAATTGGGCAAGGGTGTTCCGTCTGGTGTTTCACAGGCACGTAAGTGTATGGAGCAGCTCGTGCCTGCAGAAATGATTTGCCGCTTCCACTCTCGCATATCCTGGAGATTCACAAAATAGAGAATTCTCTGAGGTGGCGAGCCAATCCCGCAAGGCTTCCGAACGTGAAAATCACGACACACCGCCCAGAGAACGACATCGATGCCAGGGCAATCTGGAAATTCTGCCCGATGACAATACCCTGCAAGTGGTGGTAGATGTTTTTTTTGACGCCACTCCTGGACCAGATGATCAAGGTTAGTCGCTTGCTCCTCAATCACCCGGCGATCTGCTTCGAATACGACAAACCGTCCGGTGTACCTTTCTTCCCAAGGTCCTGGTTCTCCATGGTTGCTTGCACCACAGTAAAGGGAGGACCCCGGCTGTGGCGCTTTCATTTTCGCTTCCTTCCCTTGGAGATGTTAAAGAGCAACAAAATCATAGTATATATCTTCGATTCTGTCAATATATAAAGATATACACATGTTATCGCCATTGAAGCCCAGCGCAATACCCGGTAAAATGAAGTACTGATCCGTGAACCTCCTATGGCAAAATCTTCCAGTCTTCCAGAGCATGTTCGCATCCCACCACACAACCTTGAAGCGGAACAATCCGTCCTCGGGTCTCTCATGCTCGACAAAGATGCCATTATCAAAATGGCAGACATCGTGAAGGTCGGTGATTTCTACAAAGATGATCACAACCGAATTTACGAAGCGATGCTCGGACTCTACGAGGAGCGAGAACCGATTGATGTACTCTCGCTGGCCAATCGCTTGGAGGAACGGAAACTTCTTGAAGCTGTGGGCGGATCTGGCTATCTAGCCTCTCTCGTCAATGCCGTCCCCTCAGCCTCCAATATCGTCCACTACGCCAAAGTCGTTCAAAAAAAGGCACTCCTCCGACGTCTCATCGGTGCGGCCTCTCAAATTGTTGAGATGGGCTATGATGATGCCGAAGATGTGCAGGCCGTGCTCGATGATGCTGAACAGAAACTCTTTGCCATTTCTCAGAAGTACATCAAACAGGACTTCATCCCCATCAAATCCATTCTCGAGGCAGCCTTTGATCGTATTGATGAACTCCACAAAAACGATCATACATTACGCGGTGTCCCAACGCATTTCCCTGATCTCGACAATATCCTGGCCGGCCTCCAGAAATCCGATCTTATCATCATCGGTGCCCGTCCTGCCGTTGGAAAAACCTCATTTGCACTCGATATCGCACGCCAGGTAGGTGTGTATGCAAAAATCCCAGTGGGTATTTTTTCACTTGAAATGGGCGCAGATCAACTCATCGACCGCATGCTTGCCGCTCAAGCCGGTGTCGATCTCTGGCGACTGCGTACTGGGAAACTCGGCAGTGAAGGTCCGGGTAATGATTTTGAGAAGCTCTCTGATGCGATGGGGATTTTGTCTGAAGCGCCAATCTTTATCGATGATTCAGGTAGTTTGAATATCATGGAGATGCGCACGATGGCGAGGCGGCTCCAGGCTGAACACAAGCTCGGACTTATCATCATCGATTATCTCCAGCTTATGGAAGGTCGTTCCCGTTCCGGCGACAACCGGGTTCAAGAAATCTCCGAAATTTCTCGCGGCCTAAAACAGCTGGCTCGGGAACTCAATATTCCGGTTATTGCCCTTTCTCAACTCTCACGTGGTATTGAGTCACGTCCTGATCAACGCCCCAAGCTCTCCGACCTGCGTGAATCCGGTTCCATCGAACAGGACGCTGATGTCGTCATGTTCCTCTTCCGCGAAGACCGGGTTCGACCAGATACTCCAAACAAAAATATCGTTGATGTTATCATTGCCAAGCATCGCAATGGCCCAGTCGGACAAGTTCAGCTCTACTTCGAAGACAATGCTACTTCCTTTAAATCACTCGAACGTGCTCATGATGCGCATTGAAAATGAACCTTGCAAAGCGTAGAATGGAAAGAAGCTAGGTGCCCCTGTTTTTTGCCTTTTTACCAGTATCTATGCGTTACCCAAAAGCCTTTGAATCTCTCATCACACATTTTGCCAGCCTTCCCTCGATCGGACCAAAGATGGCCGAGCGACTGGTCCTGTTCCTCTTCAAACAAGACGAGGAGAAACTCATCGCTTTTGCAGAAAGCCTCGAAGGACTGAAGCACCTCTCCAGCTGCCGCGAATGCTTCTATATTTCCGAATCAGAACGTTGCGGATTTTGTAGCGACACCTCACGTGATCACTCCATGATTTGCGTTGTTGAGGAACCGCTTGATGTTATCGCTATCGAACGTACCGGAAGCTATCGCGGTCTGTACCATGTCCTCGGAGGAGTCCTCGACGCTGGACAGGATGACGATACACTGCGTATTACCGAACTCAAAACCCGGCTCACCAATGGCCACGTGCGAGAAGTTATCCTCGCCACCAACCCCACGACCGAAGGTGATATGACGGCTTATTTCTTGAAATCAAAACTTGCCGGATTACCAGTGAAGGTGACTCGGATCGCCCGCGGCATGGCCACCGGCGGCGACATCGAATATGCAGACGAAGTCACCCTTACCTCTTCCTTGACAAATCGCCAGGAATTAGTCTAGTATTGCAGGGTTGTTGCTTATTTGACAACTTTTTCTCACCCAACCACATAGCCAAGGAGGTAATCATGGGCGGAGATACAGGAGGTTTCACTTCTTCTCACCTAGCCAAGGAGGGAATAGCCCGAGAAGGCTCAACTGATGAAGTACAATTCAGCCGTGAGGATCTAGAGAAAATACTGCCTCACCGGGACCTTGCACTTTTCATCGGGAGCGCTTCGGTAAACACCGTAAAGAAGACCGGCCGAGGGATTCTTTCAGCTGAAATAGCAACACCAGCCTTCCGCGGTCATTTTCCCGGAGAACCGGTAATGCCAGGGCATTGGCTGGTGGAGTTCGTCAGTCTCACCTGTGCAGTCACCTTCACCGTCACAACGGGCATTCAGCTGGACAGATCGTCTGGTGTACGGCTCATCAGTCTCGATAAGTGTCGCTTCCTCATGGCCGCCCGGCCAGGTGATGTACTCATCTGCGAAGCAGTCATGCATCGACACAACAGGAGACTTGCCAGCTTTTCAGCAATGATTCGGAACGAGCAAGGAGGCATCGTCGCAATAATCGAGAGGTTAATCGGCGCCATTGTCTAACTCCTCGAACGTCAAATACCACGACACAACGAAAAGCCCACACAGGAACATCTGGTGGGCTTTTACAATTCTCCTAACGCGTCTAGGCAGCGATCTTGGTAATCTCGACGGCGGTATAGTGCTGTTTGTGACCGTAACGGGTCATCTCGCGTTTCTTGGCCTTGTGACGGATACCGGTTACCTTGGCGTGACGGCCATGAGCAATCACCTTCCCCTCAACATGAGATTTGAGAGCGGGTGTGCCGATAGCCACAGCCGTTTCACCACCCGTAAAGAGTGTTTCAAACTTCACAGTATTGCCAGGTTCGGCCTCGAGTTTTTCGACTTTGACGATATCGCCCTCTGCGACTTTGTACTGCTTCCCTCCAGTTTGGATAACGGCAATCATAGAGCCACGTAAAAATTGATACTGTCTGAGTATAGCCTGAGCGTGGGTCATTGTCAACCTTCCTACTGAGCTATTCGAGCACAGCCTTCACTCGGCGAACTCCAGCTGATGAAGCCTCTTCTTTGATAATCCGAAAGTGTCCAAAAGCAGCAATCTCCGCAGTCGTCGTGACGTGCGGACCGCCACAGAGTTCTTGGGAGTAGACGGTGCCATCCGGCCCCTTCACCTGATAGACGGTCACCTTTTCCGGGTATTTCTCCCAGAAACTCCCTTCGACACCCGCGGCTTTGGCGGCGCCCTTTTCCATGATCGTGGTTGTAACAATCGCTCCAGCCGCAATAGCCGCATTTACAGTCGCTTCAACTCGGTCAAGCGTCTCGCGCGGAACTTTCTCGGGATAGGTGAAGTCGAAACGAGTCCGCTCTTCGGTGATATTCGATCCAGCCTGGTGAACGCTCTCCCCTAATTCTTTACGGAGCGCCGCCAGCATGAGATGTGTCGCCGTGTGATAGGCGGTCACTTTGGCGCTGTGATCCGCCAACCCACCCTTGAACTTCACCGCCGACGCAGTCCGCGACAAATCTTGATGTTGTTTGAACTCTTGTTGAAATTCCTCACGATTAACACTGACACCTCGCTCAATCGCGATTTCCTCCGTCATCTCCAGCGGAAAGCCATAGGTAGCAAATAAATCAAAAGCGTCTTTGCCAGTGAGAACCCCGATCGCCATGCGCTTTTCCGCTTCACGCAGGCCTTTTTCTAGCGTCTGTTGAAACTTCCTCTCTTCAGCGATGAGCGTGTCCAAAATCTTACTCTTGTTGTCTTCGACGGAAGCGTAGACAGTCGAAAACTGGTCAATAAATATCTTGGCTATTTCAGCTAAAACAAGCTCTTTGTATCCCATTCGATGAAATTCACGGATAGCTCGACGAATGAGGCGCCGGAGAATATAACCTTGGTCAACATTTTTTGGCAGTGCGCCGTCGGCAATCATGTGTACCACTGCCCTGACATGATCAACAACGATGCGCGCCGAGCGCTCCTGATAGCCTTGGCCTACGACATGGCGGACCCGTTCAATCGCAGGAGCAAACGCATCAGTTTCGTACACGTTTTTCAGCCCATTGAGTGTAACTATCGTGCGCTCGAGCCCCATTCCCGTATCAACACAAGGAGCAGGGAGCTTTTCGAGCGTGCTTGCATTGATTCGGTTGTACTGCATGAACACATTGTTCCAAATCTCCATCCATTCCTCTGGGTGTGACCCTTTGTTCCCCTGGGGTACACCGGCGCCAACCCAATAGAATATCTCTGTATCCGGTCCGCAGGGTCCAGTCGGTCCGGCTGCCCACCAGTTGTCTTCGGCTGGGAGATAAGCGATCCGTTCTTCTGAAACGCCGAGCGTACGCCAGATTTGGGCCGATTCCTCATCTCGAGGTGCATTTTGATCACCTTCAAACACGGTAACCGAGAGCATGCTTGGCGATAGCCCGAGCCATTTTGTATCCGTCAAAAACTCCCACGACCATTGAATGGACTCCTGCTTGAAATAGTCGCCGAGCGACCAATTCCCGAGCATTTCGAAGAACGTGAGATGGGTATCATCGCCAACATCATCTATATCACCCGTTCGAACACATTTTTGCACATCAACAATGCGCTTCCCCATGGGATGGGGCTTGCCGAGGAGATACGGAACCAGCGGCTGCATCCCAGCCGTATTGAAGAGCACCGATGGGTCATTTTCTGGAATTAGCGGGGCCGAAGGGATGACAGAGTGGTTTTTGGATTGGAAGAATGCGAGGTACTTTTCTCGGAGCTCATTCGTATACATACGGTCAGTCTTAACGGAGAGATTTTTCGATACTCTTCTTGATATCACGGTTAAGCTGCCAGGGCAATAATCGCTCGAGTTCAATCAAAACACCCGGGATATCCAGTGTTCGGGATTCAAATTTCCGCCCGATGGCTCGGATGGAAGAACGGAGAAAACTCGTGTCCGTGACATCCGAACTCTTCATGATTTCAGCCATTACTACCTTGACGAATGTATCAGTTTTCATAACCTTACTTCTTGTAAGTAGAACGCTTCACACGAATAATTTCAGCATCGATATCTTGAATCTGCTGGATCGCTCGATTTCGATCAGCTTTGCGCGCCTCAAGAGCATATGTCCGATCCCCAATATCCTTTTCCATCATCCGGATCTGAGCTTCCAATTCATTCGATTGCCGCTCGAAACGTGAGCGATCGGATTGGAGCATATAGATCTCATTATCAATCTGTCGTCGATTCATTTTTTCTGCTCTCACCCGCTCGGCCTCGTCTCTCTCATCCGCCGCAATCGTCATAGCTTTTGATGATTAGGAGTTATTCACCCTCTACCTCAAGAATATTGAGAGTAACACGCTTCGGATCATCAGGGATAGTCGCGATAAACACCTTTGGTTTAAATTCCACCTGAAGTCGTTTGATTTCTGGATGATCAGACAGATACTTACGAATCCCATCCTCATCCTGACCAAGCAGTCCTTGTTTTAAGGTTTCTGCATTGAGCGGGGCCCGGAAAAGAACTTTGCTCTCAACCGTCAAATCAACCCGCTTTGATTCGAAGTTGGCGAGAATCGTCCCATAATTGACAGCGTAGCGGAATGGCCGAAGCGCGATACCGCCGGTCTCCGTTGATTGTTGATCGATGATACTTTTGACAGCTGCTTCATTGATGATAAAGCCCTTGGCAAGCAGACGAGCCTCATACTCAAACGAGGTGTCAGTAGCCGTTCCAGCAATAGGGGCATTGGGAATACCGATGAGACTCATATTGATCGATGGCGCGAGAACAGCTTCGCCTGCCTTGAGCATACCGGCCCACTCATCCATCACCAACCGCTTTGCTTCTTCAGTCGCTGCTGATTTTGCTTTTTCCAAATCAGCTTCGCTGACACTCTTGGTGGTGCTAGTAGTACCTTCTCTGCCACCCACAAAAGGCCCCTTCGCTTCAGCTTGAATTTTTTCAAACTTTGGACTACCCTTGAATCCCGGTATGGTGAAAGTCCCCGAACTGATATTGTATTTTGTTCCAGCACTATCGGCGATGACGCGGGCATCGACTTTTCCTGGTATGGTCGTACCGTTTTCCAATTTCACCCCCGGTACCGTTACCCCTTCAACCAATCGGTATACCCGACCGTCAGGCAACTCAAAACGTGTGGTCGCCACTAGTGACTGAACTGCCTCGCTGAAAGAGTTGATAATGGTAATAGTTCCGCCCGATTTCGTTCCATTTCCGCTTGCGTTTCCTGTCGCATCGCGCGTGAGACGAATTGTTTTCTCTTGTTCGACATAGCGCACCGGAATTGTTGATGTCCCTTCCTGGGAGACCATGCCAACCAGCGATAACTTCACTGTCTGGCTCGCCGTTTGAGGTTCGAGAGCGATAATCGCTTCAGGGCGGAGAAAGAAATAACCGGTGACCATCGTAGCTATCAAAACAATCCCAGCACCGGACCACCAAAACCAACGCCCACTCCCCTTCACCGTTACTTGCTTCACTGACGGTGCAGTTACCATCTCCCGCGATACTGGTGGCAAAGGATTATTTTTTCTTTCTGCAGGATGAATCTTCGAAACTTGCCCCTCAAAAAGCCGCCGCACCTTTTCCTTTTGTTCTTGTTGGAGGTGACTTTCTCTTCGTGGTTCTGGTGAAGGAGCTCGGCCAGGCACCGGCACTGTCGGCCGGACGATGGGCGGAGGAGTGGACGGTACACGACTCACTGTGCGCTTGGAGTTGAGCGTTGTGAGAGTGGGCGGACTAGCATTCCGGATCCGTAGATTCTTCATAGGGAGCTCAGATCCCTCAGGCTGTTGTGTGGAGACGGAAGACTCAGCAGATTCGAATAATGAAGAGGTCCTCTGGGGCATGCCAGAAAAATCCGAACTCCCAATCTCACTAGAACGTCGAAGTCCATCTGGCGATTTGATCGGTTCCGGCATCGGAATCGATTCACCGTGCCGAACTGTGAAGCGCGTTGGAGCCTCTGCTCGATGTTGCCGAAGTTTTGTGTCTTGATACTCCTGAACCGTAAGACCGGCTTTTTCTGCGAGCCGCATCCCTTGTTCATCCTGAGTCATAATACTCACGGCCTTCCCCAATTTCTCAGCCTCGCGTTTCAACAGTTTCAGATTGATGATACTCTGCAGGATCAACGATCGTTTGGGGAGTATAAAAATATTCTCCACAGTTTTAGAATTCCGAAGACGACTCACCACGCTGATAATCTCCTCATCTATTTCAATGTAGTGGGCCTCAGGCATACAGAATTGAAAATGTTATTTTTTGTCGATCGAGTCAATGCTCCGTTGCAGAATGCCGGTCAAAATCGGCTCCTCATCGAGCGCATTGAGAAGTGCGAGATGCGCCAAACCCATCGGAGTTATATCCTGAGGATTGGTGAGTTCACCGGTTTCGTCGACAATTCGAGCAATATCGTGCGGCTGAAGAAAACCAATCTGCGGCGGCTTAGAAAAAGGTAAATTTCTCGACCATTCTCCAGAGGAGAGAGCTTGTTTGATGCCAGGCAAGCCTGATCCACCGCCACAGAGGAATATCTTTGAAGGCATGAAATCTGTTTCAGCAAATTCCAGCAGTGAAAGCTCCACTCCCGCGAGCCAAACACGGCAATCATCCGAAAAGAGTGCGCTGATCCGCTGCAGGTCTTCGTTTTTCAACTGTCCATTGGAATAGTCAATTTTCATTTTCTCGGCGGACTCGAAATGAATCTGATATTCCTGGGCCAAGCGCTTGGTAAAGGCCCTTCCTCCGAGAGCAAACATCTTCGTTCCCTCCAATCCGCCGTTCCTCACTACAGCAATATCAGTTGTTCCGCCTCCGATATCAATAAATATCGCGCTGAAATCGAGCATGTCCTCGACTTCAACCGAACGTGCCACTGCATACGGTTCGGCAACGATCGACAGGAGGTCCAGATCAAGTTCATCGGAGATCGTTTCAATCGCCCCAAGATGAGTCAACGGAGCATACGCATTGAAAACGCTCATAGAAACTTCCCGACCCTGAAAATTAAGCGGGTTCAATACTCGATAGCCATCAATGCGGACGTCCACAATAGCAGCATTAATCAGCTTTATTTCTATCTCTTGCCCTGTCTCCCAAACGAGCTGTTTTTTGATCCTTTCAAGCGCTTTTTCTTGCACCTTTTCAATGATCATTTTTAATTCAGGCATTCCAATTTTAATCTCGGAATTTACCCGCTCGTAGTGAACCGTTGTGGTTGTCCCTTTCACCAGCTCGCCGGCGATACCAATGATACTTTTTTCAACTCGTTTAACACCAGCAACAGATTTGGCAGTTTCGATCGCTTCACGAGCTGACACGATAACACCACGAATATCAGAAACCGCACCGCTTTGCATGTTTCCTACTTTCTGTCGTGCCCGCCCAACTCCAATGACCGTTCCTCGCCGCTGTTCATGATCAACACGAAACACCAGCGCTTTAACGACTTCTGTGCCGATATCAAGCGCGAGAAAAAGCTCATCCTGGTGCTTCCACGGCAAACGCGAAAATAATCCCATAGCTAGCAGTGCTTTTCTCTCAGTATATCACTGGTTCTCCAAAAGTGTTGCATGGATGTATTGTTGATAGCTCTCCGTCGTAGCCTGATCCAAAAGTCCCTGGCTCGCACCATAGTAACCTACGACACTACCAGCATTGGCCAAACCATAACGCAGGCATCGATCAAGTGCATAGTGATACACATAGGCCGAAAAAAAACCGGAGCCAAACGCATCTCCAGCGCCTGTCGTATCAATCAAGCCATGTGGCTCATAGATATCACCGTGCCATAATTCCCGACCGTTAAAGACCCAGGCGCCCCTCTTCCCATCCGTTAAGGCGACAGTTGATGGGCCAAAACG
The DNA here is from genome assembly GCA_964385515.1 of uncultured Bdellovibrionales bacterium. Taxonomy (GTDB): domain Bacteria; phylum Patescibacteriota; class Minisyncoccia; order Moranbacterales; family UBA1568; genus SSEF01. The sequence continues at coordinate 13,171 of CAYLPD010000008.1, read as the reverse complement.
ATGCAGTACCCGGACGAGATAACGTTCATCATTCAAATGTTCTGGTTGACGTTCTATACCACCCGCAAGGAGCAATTCCAAGGCTTCATCCTTATTGAGGATGAGAACAGACACATGAGGGAGGGACTCAAGGATAACTCGGGGCGCTTCCTTTAAGTTATGTTGTCCTGGATTAAGCGCTACCTTCACCCCATACTGCTCAGCTGCCCCAAAGATAGTTTGCAGATTTTTTTGCCAAGCGCCGTTGAGAGCGCTGATGTAAAACCATTCGTAAGACTGAAGCTTTTGCTTTTCAATTTTCAACTTTTCGTTCGCGTCACGGTTGTGAAAAATAATTCGATCCCCCGTCCCCTGAGCGACCACAATCGCGGATAAATCCGTATTCACAGTTTCGTCAACATCGAGTACGCTCGTATCTACACCGGCTCCCTGGAGAGAGCGGCATATCCACTGACCTACCTCATCCTTTCCTATTTTGCTATATACCGATGACTCAAGGCCCATTCGGGCGATTCCCTGCGCGACATTGGCCGCCACACCACCAACACTCTCAGCTCGTTCACGGCAAAGGACTTTACCACCTAGCTCAAAAGCGATTTTCGTTTGCGACTTGAGATCTTCTGGCGTCTCGATGATTACACCCTCATCCGTCGGAAAAAAGATATCCTTCGAGACCGAGCCAATACACAGAACACGATGCATACAGAATTTTTCTATTGGTTTTTTCCGATGGAAAACTCGTAAAGCTCCAAAAGGCGATTGTATTTCGATAACCGTTCACCACGAGCAACTGATCCTGTTTTAATATAGTCCGCCCGAGTCGCAACGGCTAAATCAGCAATGAAATCGTCACATGTTTCACCCGAACGATGTGAGATGATGGTCCGCAATCCATGCTTCTTGGCGAGAGAGATACAGTCCATGGTCTCAGAGAGCGTTCCAATTTGATTTACCTTCACGAGCACCGCATTGCACGCTTGAAGGGCAATCGCTTGCTCCAACCGCTTCACATTGGTTACAAGGAGATCATCTCCAATGAGCATCAACGTCGACCCAACTTCGCGCATGAAAGCACTCCACCCCTCCCAGTCTTCTTCATGAAACGGATCTTCAATAGAGAACAGGGGGAATTGCGCTACCCACTCACGGTACAAACCGACAAGGCCAGCTCGGTCGAGATGACGCTCCTCTGGTCTCACGTAATACTGATCAGCTTCTCGGTTATAGAACGAGTTTGCCGCAGCATCAATATCAAGAAAGATATCTTTGCCAGGAACATAGCCACTCTCCTGGATAGCACTCATGAGCAGTGCAAAGGCTTCCGCATGGCTAGCAAGACGGGGGGCAAACCCTCCCTCATCACCAACATCGGTTGTGTAACCGCGAGCGCGAAGCAATTTCTGAAGGGTATGAAAAATTTCGCTCCCTGCGCGTAACTGTTCTGGATACGTTGCCACCCCCGATGGGACAATCTTGAATTCCTGCACTGATAAGCCCGAATCAGCGTGCTCCCCGCCGTTGATAACATTGAACATGGGAACAGGAAAAACAGAACCTGTTTTCACATCCGGCAAGAGTGTGCCGAGATATGTGTACAACTCCATTCCGCGACTCTGGGCAGCAGCTCGTGCAATCGCCAAGGAAACACCGAGGATTGCATTGGCCCCAAGCGCTGATTTGGACTCGGTCCCATCCAAGGCGATCATTTTCTCGTCCAGTGTACGTTGTTCACAAACATCCAACCCAGCCAACTCGTGATTGATAGTCGTGTTGATATTTTCGACAGCTTTCAACACTCCCTTGCCCTGATAACGCTGACTATCGCCATCTCGCAGTTCAAGCGCCTCATGAGCACCCGTTGAAGCGCCTGATGGTACACTCGCTTTCGCTACCGTTCCATCATCCAGAGCAATAATAGCCTCCACTGTTGGATTGCCCCTTGAATCAAGGATCTCCCTTCCCTGGATTTTTTGAATACAAGCCATAGTCGTTTCGCATTATTGGCGCATTACCCCCGTGCCCTCTATCCTATCACGAAGCGATGAGCGGCTGAAGGCCAGGTAAGTCATTTCCCGCCATGTACTCCAGCATCGCACCACCACCACTCGACACAAAACCAATCCGGTGAAAGACACCAGCCTGTTCAATCACCGCAAGTGATTCACCTCCACCAATAATCACATAGGCATCAGTCTCAAGGATCGCATCAAGGATGATCTTGGTTCCAAAGTCATACGGTTTCTCTTCAAACTTGCCCATCGGCCCGTTCCAGATAATGGTCTTCGCCTTTTTAATAATCTCGGCATAAAATGAAGCCGTAGTTTTGCCGATATCAAGCCGCGCCGGAGAATCAAAATCCTGAGGCAAGAGAACTCGATCGGAGAAAACAATTTTTTGGTCGATAGCTTCGTTGGCAATTTTCCCACCCACCAATACACAGTCATACGCTTTTTCTAGCGTGCGGATAAGCGGAAGCTTTGTCTCAATTTTCGCGCCACCGATAATGGCAATAGCGGGTCGCTCTGGATTGAAGCGAACTGCATCCAAACGCATTGTTTCCTCGCTCAGCTGGAAACCAGCGTAGGATGGCAGCAGTGCTGTGACTCCCACTACTGAGGCATGCGTGCGATGGGACACACCGAACGCTTCATTTACATACACGTCGAAAGGTGCGGCGAGAGCCTTCGCAAAAACTGGGTCATTTTCCACTTCGCCTGCTTCAAATCGAACATTCTCAAGCATAAAGACCGACCCCTGGGTCGCTGTCGCAATCGTGTGAGTAACGATATCCCCATGACACTCGGGAATAAAGTGTATGGTACGTTCGAGTACGCGGGTAATCTCCGGTATCAATCGCTCAACTGAGAAGCGTGCGTCTGCTTTTCCTTCCGGACGACCAAAATGAGTAATCATAGTGACCGTTCGTGCTCCCGCGCTCACGAGATGATCAATAGTTTTCCTCGCCACTTCCAATTTAAAACCTTCCTGAACATGAGCCAAATCATTGAGTTCAACATTGAAATCGACTCGGACAAGAACATTTTTCCCTTTGAGATCCGCTGTGGCAACGCTGCGCAGTAGCATAGATAAAGAAGTAAAAATGATTAGCGACCCATCCCCATCACACCTACCATCACTCCGATAAGTGCTGTGAGAGCGGTAAATATCCAAGCACGCATCACAACTTTTGGTTCAGGCCAACCGCGCGCCTCGAAATGATGGTGTAGCGGCGCAGCGAGAAAAATTTTGCGTTTCAAAAACCGTTTTGAAAACAATTGAATCGCGACACTCCCCGATTCAAGCGCATAGATAAAAACAATGATGAAGAGAACTATGGCTGAATTCGTCAACATCGCAACCACACCCAGTGTCGTCCCAAGCGCAATAGCCCCCGTATCACCCATGAAGAAACGAGCCGGATAGATATTGAACCAGAGAAACGCCAAAAGAGCACCCGCGACTGCCGCACAAAAACTCGCCAGATCCACTTTATTATGCATGAATGCAATTAAAGCAAAGGAACTGAAAGCGATTAAGAGCACACCGCCATTGAGACCATCGAGCCCATCTGTCTCATTGGATGAAATCGCTGCAAAAAGAATCACAAACATAAAAAGCGGAATATACCACCAACCGATTGAGAAATCTCCGATTGCCGGAACATGCACTGAATCCCAACCAAGCTTGGAATGAAACCACCAGGCCCCAAGTCCAGCAATGCCGATAAGCCACCAGAATCGTGCTAGAAAACGCATCCCACCACCTTTGTTTGTCCCGATGCCACGGACACTCATGTAATCATCAATGAGACCGAGTATTCCGGCCGTAACAAGGGTGAAGAGAGGGAGCCATGTCTGCGAACGTTTCAAGAAATCGAGGCGAGCGATGAAATTGGTATCAAAAAGCACCGCTAAAAATGGAAAAACCCACTCTGACAGCAGAGCGAGAAGGAAAACGCTCAGCCAGACCAGGACTCCTCCCATCGTCGGCGTACCATTCTTCCAGGCGTGCAGATTTGAAACAAAGCTCAATGTATCACCAGAAACACCCTTCTCCTTGATGCGAATACCAATCTTGTACTTGTAAAGAAGATGCGTCCAAATAGGTGTCAAAAGGAAAGCAAACAGAAACGCAAGCAAACCAGTCACCAACACTTTTATGACATTCAAGATTGTTGGAACGGACTGAATTTGAGCGAGCGCCAGTGATTCCATAATGAGGAGGGTTAGATCCAATCAAACGATTCAAAACTCCAATCAAGCATCGACTGAATACTCTGCCAACGATCTGGATCATTGAGCACCACCGCGATCACCGGATGTTGGCCAGTCGGATCAGTCGCTACGGCTAAGAGGGAGTATCCCGCCAAAGGAGTGAAACCCGTCTTTGTCCCAACTAAATTGGGCATCGCGCCAATTAACTGGTCCGTATTAAATATCTCGTGCACAAACTTCCCATCAAGGGATGTGATATTTGTCTTCTCCAGTTTCATTATATCCCAGAGGACCGCGTGTTGAAGGGCCGTACTTGCGATAATAGCAATATCTCGAGCCGAAGAGTAACATCGATTTTCTTCCCCATCAATCTCCAACCCTGATGGCGTACAGAAAAGAGAGTCCGACAAACCGAGTTCTCGCGCACGCGCATTCATCATCTGGGCGAAACCAGCTTGAGTCCCACCGAGGTGTTTACCGAGAGCGATGGCTGCGTCATTGGCGCTATTCATCAGTGCGGCTTTCAGAAGATCACGGACGGTGACCTGTTCACCGACTACAAAACGAACGCCTGGACAATAACCAGAGCGCGGACATCCGACGCGCGTTCCTTGTGTATAGACGGCTTCTTCATCGATGATCACCGGGGTATCGAGATCCTTCACTTGTTCCACTACAATCAGCGCAGTGAACAATTTGGTGAGCGAGGCAATCTGACGTTTGTCTGAGGCGTTCCGACTATACAGGACCTGTCCCGATCCTGCATCCATGATCACCGAGGCGTGCGCTGTCGGCACCGAAAGTTGGGGCGCATACTCACGGAGTCTCGGTTGAAAGGTAGCGGACAATGAACGGTTCTCGGTGAGATAGGGCGGGTTCAATGTCAGACCTGGGACTGGTTCGGCTGGTTCAGGTTGAGCCTCCCCTTCTTCTGGAGAGAGGAGTTGTTGGAAAGAAGCATTGGTAATAAACGAATACAACAATTCAGGTCGCTCCTTGAGGGTCCAGAGAGCGATGGTCACAACGAGGCCAAGTGTGAGAAATACGCGAATCATATCGAGTGAGACTCATCGGTTTCAGTTCCATTGTCTCTCGGTGACGCAAGCACCGACATCCGTTCGTCGGTTGACAATGTCTGATAGTCGGGCAAATCCTCAGGTCGAGACAACCCGAGCTGCTCAAGCAGACGGAAAGTGGGGCGATACACATACCCCCGCGCGTCAGCCGGATTCCCTGCTCGTTCGATAAGTCCGCGAATCAAGAGTGCACGAAGCGTGTAGCTACAGTTTACGCCCCGAATCGCTTCGATCTCATGCCGCGCAATCGGTGCACGATACGCAACAATCGAAAGAACCTCTAGAGAAGCTTTGGAGAGAATCTCTTGCAGGGTCGCTTGGGTAAATTTCTCAACCAACGGCGCCAGTGCTGGCTTCGTCGCCATTTCAACTTTCTCTCCCTGCTCAATCAACATCAGCCCGGAATTCTTTTCAGTAGCGTAATACTCAGCCAATGTTCGAAGAGCAGTTTTAAGGACAGGTATCTCCAATTTCAACAACGCTGACAGTCGCGCATAAGACACAGGCTCACCGCTAATAAACAAGAGCGCTTCAAGTTTTGATTGGATTGAATGTGTTTCCATAACACTTAGCCTTGGCGTTCCGCTTGCAGTGTAATTTCATGAAAAGAAGCTGTTTGTTCGACCCGGACAAAACGTTGCTTTACAAGTTCAAGAAGGGCAAGAAAAGCAACAATGTACTCCAGTTTGTTCTCAACACCAGCAGTTATTTGCCGAAAGGATACTTCCATGCGTCCGGCCAACGTAGCGCGAAATTCGAGCATCTTTTCTTCCAATGAAATAATATCTTGGATTTCTTCTTCCTCTAACTTCTCCAAAAGTGGTATCTCACCGAGAACCGAGCGGAAGGCGTCGGCCAAAGACAATGCGTCGACTTGAGGATCAGGAAGGAACACTACTTTGGCACCGAGAAAACTCTCGCGCGCCACTGCCTTGGAGGGCTGCGCGAGGAGCACTCCGAGTCGTTGGCTCGCGTCCCGAAACTTTCGGTATTCACGTAATTGCCACTCGAGATCAACAATCGAATCTTCTTCGTCTTCGCTCAATTCAAGTAGTGGCAGCAAAGCCCGTGATTTCAAAAGCAATAAGCGTGAAGCGATCGAGAGAAATGAAGCGAGTTGAGAGAGTGGGACCTCTCCTTGCCTAGCAATATACTCCAGGTACTGGTCAGCGACACTCGCCAAAGAAACTCGAGTGATGTCGAGCTTTTCCTTCTCGATGAGCTGCAAAAGAAACTCAAGCGGCCCTTCGAACTGTTCGAGTCGCACTGCATACGTCATAAGTTTCAGATCCATGATACCACGGTACTCTGACCTCTGCCTAGCCACATTTTCCTGTATTTCATGCCGAACATGCACACCCTTTGTCACTCGTAGCTACAGACCATTGGGCGCCAAAATGAGATATGTAATACTCCGGGTTCTGGATACTCCTCCCATAGAAGCAATCCCCAAACTTGAACATAATCACCGATCTAGCTGCAAGATTTCCTCCATGTCATGTCACACCTGCAACAGTCCGTTCTGCCTCGCTTGTGGAATCCTCAAGCGACAATGTTGCCAGACAAGCGCCAAACGCCACAACGCCAACCAAGAAGAATAAACTTTGGACTGAAAAAACGGCAAGGACAAGGAGAGAGATGCCTGCGGCAGCGATATCAGCGGTCGGGCGAGCGGTACGGAAAAATGCCACGATATCGGTATCCGTCGGCCCAACTTGTTTATAAAAGTACGAATCCCGCAACACTTCAATGGCCGCCGCCCCGAGTCGTGTCACAAAGAGTATTCCCGCCCAGACCAATACATTCGACGATTGGAAAAGACCGACAGCGATACTCGAAGTCGCCAGGATAATAAGCGCTCCACACAAAAGCTCCTTCTCGCCCCAACGCTTGTCCGCCAATACTCCCAATGGATACTGGATCAGCACAAAGGGTACGAGCATCACGGTAAAGATAAATCCGATCTGCTTCCAATCAAAGCCTTGCGAGAGCAAAAGAATCGGCGCATAGATAATCATGATGGCATAGAAAAATTCGAGCGTCCACGAAACTCCGTAAATAAGGAGGAGGTTTTTCCGTCGACTCACCTTCGCGAGCGTCGCCCGGAAGGTGATCTTGGGCAGTGGGACCGTCCGATGCGCCCGCAGACCAACGAGAGCGACGAGGAAGACGAGCACATAACCGATGCAGAGTACCGTGAAGATGCCAGAGTAGCCCGCAAAGTCGAGCGTCTTGGTTGAGAGGAACGGGGCGAGCAAGAGACCGCCGTTCATTACGGTCAGATACAGTCCCCGCACCCGGCCCGAAACCTGATCCGTTGAAAAATCCTCGACCAAGACATCCATCACCGACCAAACCAGGTTGCTACAAATAATGAAAATGAGTAGCGCTACGGCACCGGCCCAAGATGGCTCACCGAGACTCAAGAAAAAACTCGTCCCAATGAGTCCAACGAGAAGCAGTCCCAAGAAACGCACCGATCCCAGCCCATGAACAATTGGCTGCAAACGCATGAGCAACCAGAGAACGAAGACAAACGCGACAACATAGAAACTCCCAACATATTGTTCACCAGAAATGAGAACAAAGTACGAGGAGAGAATATAAATGAGGAACGCATCGAGAAACCCCAAAACGAACGACAAAGCCGAGAGGAGTCGTACTTTGTTTCGATTGAATGTCTCGGGAGGTTTGTCGGAGGGCATATCAGGCATGCTTCCATTATGCCACACGCTCAATGATTCTGGCGCACCTATTCGAGACAACCCGGGAGATATCCCTTCGCTGTAGCTGCCTCCAGCGATGCAAAGCAGAGTCGATTTTCACTTTTTATTTGCTTGGCACAGCGGGATGAGGGTCGGTGGTACTTGTTCGACTTTTTACTCCCGACGAAAGCGCATCCGTTTGCGGACTCTGGAACATTGGTTGATCCCGCGGTTGATTGAGCTTGTGGATTTACCGCTCGTTCTGGGAGGGCTGGGGCTGGCAGCGAATTCGGCACCTCGACCACTAATGGTGCTGCTTCCTTGAGGCTGGACTGAAGCATTCCTGCTTCAAATGAGAGACCAGCCACCAAGAGAAAAGCCGCTCCGAGCCAGAATTTCCCGAGATGAGTATAGAGACGTTTGAAAAGATATAGCCAGTGAGACATATGTAATATTGACAGGCCAGCAGAACATCGCTATACTGCTCCCGTATCTGATTTGAAGACCTATTGTAAGGCAATACCACGAATATGGCAACCAGAAAAGCAGGTGGCTCAACCGCCCTCGGACGTGATTCAATCTCCAAGCGCCTCGGTGTGAAGATTTATGGTGACCAGATCGCAATGGAGGGCAATGTCATCATCCGTCAGCGCGGGACAAAGTATCATGCCGGTCGGAACGTCAAGCGTGGTGCTGACGATACGCTCTTTGCGCTCACTGATGGCACGGTTCAATTTGAAGAACGCAAGGTCCAGGCCTTCACCGGAAAACTCGAAAAACGCATGTTCGTCCACGTCATCCCAAGCAAGGAATAGGATTGATGAAAAAGCGTAAATTCAAAAGACCTCTCCGCTTCGAGGTCTTTTTTCTTCGACTCGTACCTGTTGTACCAAATCGGTTATCGTCGATACCGCATTGCCGCTTTGATGAACGCGGAAAAAATCGGATGTGGTTTCAAGATCGATGATTGGAATTCCGGATGGAACTGGACGCCGACGAAGAACGGATGAATCGACGTAGGTAACTCAGCGATCTCCATGAGGACGCCATCCGGTGAGGTTCCAGAGAACACCATTCCGGCTTCACGGAGCCGAGCGACATACTCCGGGTTCACCTCATAACGATGACGATGACGTTCAACGATCTTTTTTGTGCCATATGCCATCTCAGCCAGTGTTCCCTTCTGCAAAATCGCTGGATACTCGCCGAGTCGCATTGTCCCGCCATAGTCTTTCCGAGCGAGCTTGGCTTTCTGTTCGGGCAGGATATCGATAACGGGATGTACCGTCTTTGGGTCAACCTCAGTGGTGTTGGCCCCGGGAAATGCAGCAACATGCCGGGCATACTCAATGACGGCGAGCTGCATCCCATAGCAAATACCAAAATACGGGATTTTTTTCTTGCGACAATACTCAATAGTCAAAATCTTCCCTTCGACACCGCGTGAACCAAACCCTCCCGGAATCAGCACGCCATCAAAATGCTTCAATTCTTTCAGCCGCTGAGGATCTTGCTCATAATCCGTCGAATCAATCCAGGTAAGTTCCGGTTTCCGATGATTCGCATAAGCAGCATGTTTGAGCGATTCGATCACACTGATATACGCGTCTGAAAGAACAAAATCACCTGTCTTAAAGTATTTGCCCACCACCGCAATTTTCACCCCCCGCTTGAGTCGCTTAATCTCAGCCACCGTTGTTTGCCACTCAGCCAAAGTTGCCCGCCGCGGCTTAAGTCGAAGCCGTCCGAGGATCGCTTCAGAAAGACGATCTTTTTCAAAGTTGATCGGCACATCATAAATACTTTCAACATCCGGCGCACTGATGACAGCATCAGGTCGAATACTGCAGGAAAGAGCAATCTTTTCTTTGCGTCGTTCATCCAGTGGCCGCTCAGCCCGTGCCACGATGAAATCAGCTTGAATCCCAGCGCTATTGAGAGTTCGGGCCGCATATTGTGTCGGCTTCGTTTTCATTTCCCCAATCTTGTTGGGAATCGGCAGATAGGTCACCAGAACAAAGAGAACACTCTCTGGATCATCTGATTTCATCATGCGCGCAGCTTCCAAAAAGAGGATGTTTTGATACTCCCCAATTGTTCCGCCCACCTCAATAATCGTCACATCAGCATCAGCTTTTTCCGCTGCCCGGTTGATGGTCCCAATGACTTCAAGTGGAATATGTGGAACAACTTCCACACATTTCCCATGATATTCCAAATTGCGCTCACGCTCGATGACTCGTTTGTAGACGGAACCCGTGGTCATGTAGTTCTCGCGCGAAAGTTTGAGCCCCATGAAACGCTCATAGTTCCCCATGTCCTGATCGGTCTCGTAGCCATCGGCGAGGACGAACACTTCACCGTGCTCGGTTGGATTCATCGTCCCAGCATCGACATTGATGTAGGGATCGATCTTGATCGCCGTCACAGTCAAACCGCGCGCCTGGAGAATACGACCGATTGATGAGGCGGCGACTCCCTTGCCAACACCACTCATCACGCCGCCAACCACAAATATGAATTTCCTTGACTTCTTCTGTTTCTGTGCCATATCACTCGCTTACTGATTACAGAGAAAGAGCCGCCTTCGGACTGGAAGATCGGCTCTTTTTCAAAGAATCACATGCTTATTCTGCGACTACCGAAACGCGAATATCTGCTTTTGATTGACCAGACAACAGGGTCACCGGATACTCGCCGATGGCTTTGATGGGACGATTGAGCTGAACCATGTCTTCAACTATTTCAACATCCTCAGCCATTGCCGCAGCGACGATATCCTGGGCAGTAACGGATCCAAAAAGTTTCCCGCCCTCAGCTTTCACCTTTACCGTAAAGATACGGCCATCTATTTTCTTCATCGTCGCTGACAGCTGCGCCAGCTTGGTCGCCCTCTCAGCCTGACGCTTGGCTAATGACTTTTCAACTGATGTTATCATACCAGTCGTCGCCAGCTCGGCAAGTCCTGATGGTAAGAGATAGTTAAAAGCGAAGCCTCTTTTGACTTCCTTAATCTCTCCAGCTTTTCCAACATTCACAACGTCCTTGACCAGGATTACTTTCATACCTTCCAACAATTCAAAACTTATGCTCTATCCTAGCGTTTCCCAACGATTTTGACAAGCCGCAAGATAAAAAAAATGACCTCCGAGAGAGTATCGTCGGAGGTCCACAGGACGGCCTTGAGTGAGCCTGTTCCCTCAGGTGCCAAACTTGACTTCCAACCCGTTCCACCTTTTGACCAGAGAGTTTTTGCCACTGGTGTGCTTCAATGTCATCTCGCAGCACCCCAGCGAAAGCAGTGTCACAACCGAATGGACCGTTACATTCGCATTGAGGTTGCCTTCCACCACTGCGATCATGTCTTGGATCTCCGCGACATTCGTAGGCGTCAAGATCGGTGTGACGATCAGTACCTGTTTGCCACGCAGCATTTTCGCGGTGAGAGTCATATCCACGAAGGCTAGTTGTCCATCGCTCTTTCGTTCCATTGGGAGAAAGACTACTGCCTGTGAGCCCTGGGAGTGGGTACTCGGAGGCAAACATCGAGCCACCGTATGAGCGAGCACACTCCCACACGCACCAAGTCCGATGACCGCGGTAATCGGCTGGGTTGACTTGCCCACAAATGACGTAACGAGGGCCGCGCAGAGACGCCCCAATTCATTCACATCGCACAAAATCCGATGGAGAGCCGGTGCAATATTGAAACCATCAGGCCCAAGTTGCACATCCCGCAACAACTGAAAGAGACTCTGTCGCATCTCGGTCATAGCATCAGCTTCCGGTGTTGTATTCACCGCGACTACCGCTTCGGGTGGGCTCGCCACTTCTTCTTTCGGGGCGTTCTCAAGTGGTAACGTCGAATTCGATTCACTCATTCCAGCATCAGGGATGACTCCCTCAGAACCAGAAATCAGATCCGCCGCATGCTCCATGTTCGCCTCCTCATCTGGAAGAAGGGTCAAAGATGTGTCCACGCTACGATCATTCACTCCACGCGGTGGGATGACCACCTTATCACCTGATTGAAACCACGAAATAAGTCCCGAGAAAAGTTCTCTTGGGGACAGGAGATTTCCTCGCCACACCGTTGCAAAAGACATACCACACCTCCCAAAGTGAATTACACAGGAACGCTGTGCGCGCAATACGGTTAAGGTACAATGTCCGAAAGTATTACACTCCTCCCGTGTTCTGTCAATGTACCTCAAAGAACCAGCAAACTATCACCAAACGAATAGAACGCGAAACGTTCTTCGATCGCAATCGCATAAAGGTCCATGATACCTCGCTTTGCTCCCCGGTCCTGGAGAAAAGCATCCACGAGCAGCATCAGGGAAGTCTTCGGAAGATGGAAATTGGTGAGGAGAATATCTACCGCCTGAAACGCGTAGGGCGGATAGATAAATGTATCAATGACTCCAGAAAAAGATCCTCTTTCCCCTGCTTGAACCACTGCTTCCAAGGTTCGGGTAACCGTCGTTCCGACAGCCACGAGACTTCGCCTGGTCTCTCTGACGGCATTCAGTGTTTCCGCGGTCTGTGCAGAAATGGTCACACGTTCAGGATGGAGTCTTCCCGTTGTGAAGCTTGACTCAGTCAGTGGCGCAAAGGTCCCGAGCCCCACATCCAGCGTCACGGCCACCCGCTCGATCTCCTTCGATCGAAGTGATTCAAAGACCTGGTCCGTGAAGTGAAGCGAAGCCGTTGGCGCGGCAACCGACGCTCCCGTAGCCGCAAAGACCGTCTGATAACGCCTCCGAAGCGCTGTTTCATTGACCGGTGTATCGGATTCGAGATAATGCGGCACGGGCGTTGTTCCGTACTCATTGAGCAGCTCAAAAAGCGAACACTGGCTCTCAAGCCGAAAAAAGAATTTCTGTTCTTCTTGACGCTCCGCAATAAGCCCGTCCCCATTGGGGAGACTCAACCGATCACCAATCATCACCTTTCGATCGACGAGCGCGGGGATCAGTTCACCTCCGTCCCATTCATTTACGAGTATAAAGACTTCGATCTTGCCGCCGGTCGGCTTCCGAAGCCACAGTCGGGCCGGCCAAACCCGCGTATCGTTCAAAACGATGAGAGAGTGCTTCGGAAGATATTCGGCTACGTTCCGGAAAATATCGAAACGCACTGTATCGGTCGCCGTGTCATAGATGAACAATCGGGC
>CAYLPD010000007.1:29396-44322 GCA_964385515.1 uncultured Bdellovibrionales bacterium | reverse complement strand
TTGAATGAAGCGAACAACTGCACGGTGAGCAGTCCGATCACAGTGTACTGAGGGGGGTAATTTCAAAAACAAAAATTGGTGCCTAGGGTCTGAATGGACTCTGGGCACTTTTCTTTTTCAAGGTGAGCTCTAGGATTGCTTTTATACTGGTTTTGGCCTAAAATGAGGATGTTTTGTGGCTGAGGTAACCCTGTCAAGAGACCCCGATATGTACAATATTTTTGCCCAAATTTTTCGGACGCCGGACCTTCGCAAGAAGATTATGTTTATTGTCGGGTTGCTCGTCATCTATCGTCTGACGGCGAATATTCCATTACCGGGCGTAGATGTACTGCAGCTCAAACGACTCTTCGAAGACAATGCGCTCCTGGGACTCCTGAATATTTTCTCAGGTGGTGGTCTTTCAAATATTTCAATTGTGCTTCTTGGGGTAGCGCCGTACATTACAGCGAGCATTATTATGCAGCTGATGCAGACGATCTTTCCGCGCCTCGAAAAGCTCTACAAAGAAGAGGGTGAACAAGGTCGGCAGAAATTCAATATGTGGACGCGTTGGTTGACCGTGCCTTTGGCGGCGCTTCAATCGTTCAGTATGATTTCGCTTTTGCGGTCACAAAATATTCTTGCTGATATCACTCCTTTTACAATCGTTGTTATTGTTCTGTCGGCGACGGCTGGCACAGTCTTTCTCATGTGGCTTGGTGAACTGATCACCGAAGAGGGTCTCGGGAACGGTGTCTCAATGCTCATCTTTGCTGGCATTGTTGCAGCGCTCCCGACGGGGGCATCGCGGCTGCTTGCTACTTGGGACCCGTCCCAGTTCTTTACCTACCTTGTTTTTCTCGCGCTCGGATTGATTACCGTTGCCGGTGTCATATTTATCAATGAAGGCCAGCGGACGATACCGATCGCTTATGCGAAGCGTGTGCGTGGCTCGAGTGTTTATGGTGGCTCGGCGACGCATCTGCCGCTCCGGGTGAATCAGGCGGGTGTGATCCCGATCATTTTTGCTGTTTCTTTGATTCTTATTCCAACTATGGTGGCAAACTTTTTTGTGTCATCTCCAAATGCTCGCATTGCAGATCTCGCTATCTCGGTGGCGACTATTCTTCAGAATCAGTGGGTGTATGGTATAGCCTACTTTGTTCTGGTTGTACTCTTCACTTACTTCTATACAGCTGTTGTATTTGACCCGGTGAAAATTTCGGAAAACCTGCAGAAGCAAGGTGGTTATGTTCCGGGAATTCGACCAGGCATGTCAACGGCCGAATTCCTCTACCATATCATTACACGGATCACGTTCACTGGAGCACTCTTTCTCGGGATCATCGCTGTGCTTCCTATTGTGGTGCAGGGGATGACGGGCATTCAGGCGCTCTCAATCGGTGGTGTGAGTATCCTCATTGTGGTATCGGTTGTGCTCGAACTCGTGAAACATATTCAGAGTCAGCTCATGATGCGAAGTTACGAGGGACTCTAGGGGGATAAGTCGATATTTTCATATTCTGACAACTCAGGCTGATGTCCTCGCCTCCTGAAAGATCTGGATGGTACATACAAGGGGCTCTTCTCGAATAATAATTGAATCTATGCCACACAAAGACACCTATATTATCCTCGGCTCAGCAGGCAGTGGTAAGAGTACACAAGCAGAACTGCTCAAAAGCTCGCTGCATTTGGCGCACATCGATATCGGTGCTGAACTGCGCGCTGTCGCTGCTCATGATACGCCGCTTGGCCGCCGGGTGAATGACTTTATCAACATGAAGCATGAGCTTGCATCAGACGAGCTTGTCCTTTCGGTTTTGACTGACGCCGTCCATTCGGTCCCGCACACGGTGGGCCTCCTGATTGATGGTATTCCGCGACGAGAGAGTCAAATTCAGCAAGTGCTTCAAGTATTGACTGACTCAGGGCGGATATTGAACAAGGTGATCTATATTGACGTTCCAGAAGCAGTTTCGGTTGAGCGTATTTCACGGCGGTATGCTTGTGAAGACTGCAAACGGACCTACATTCTTGGCAAAAACTTGATTGACGGTACTAAGCCATGTCGGTACTGTGGAGGACGTGTTGCTCAGCGAGTAGATGATACTGAAGAGGGAGTTCGGAAGCGCCATCAGATCTTTCATCAAGAGACTCTGCCTGTGATTCGGTATTTTGAATCAACCGGTCATCTGTTGGCTGTCGATGGAAATCAAGAAACATACAAGGTTTTTAAGTTTATTCTCGAGCATGTCCGGCCAGATTGATATGCATAATCATTGGGTGAAGACCGACGAGGAAATTACAGCACTGCGAGCTTCAAGTCGTCGGTTGGCGCAGGTAGTGGAGCAACTCTTGTTGGTGGCTGAAGTTGGCGTTTCTACTGGTGCGCTCGGGACATTGGCCGAAGACCTCATCCGGAAGGCGGGTGGTGAGCCGATTTTCAAAGGATACGGCAGAGCCTGGGGGGCGCCACCCTTTCCCGCTGCTCTCTGTACTTCACTCAATGAAGAAGTGGTCCATGGCATTCCTCGTGACGATCGGGTGTTGGCCGATGGTGACCTTTTGAAGATTGACATTGGGATGCGTTATCAGGGGATGGTGTCAGATATGGCGCGGATGAAACTGATCGGAACCACAACAGCTGAGGCACAAAACCTAAAAACGGTGACGGAAGCGGCGCTTTTGGCGGGACTCGCGACGCTCCGAGACGGATCATCATTGGAGTCATATGCGGGTGCAGTAGAACGAGTAGTAAAGGCGGCTGGCTATGCATGCGTTCGTGACCTGGTTGGCCATGGTGTCGGACGTGAACTGCATGAAGAGCCTCAAATACCGAATTATCTTGGATCTGGACTTCCAGATTTTTACTTTATCACCGGGATGACGGTAGCGCTGGAGCCGATGGTGAATAGAGGAACGTTTGGTGTGCGGTTAGGATCGGATGGATGGACTTTTGTAACCCGAGATGGAAAATTATCCGCACATGCTGAGGATACGGTGTTGATAACTGAAAGTGGCTATGAAGTCCTGACCACTCTATGAACAAGGAATATGCGGAAGGGAATTATCTGGGCATTGATTGGGGGAGGCATGATGTTGGCATCGCGCTCGCTCACGCTGAAACGCGAATTGCAGTCTCGCTTCAGACGGAGTGCAATGATTCAGGATTGATTGAGCGCATCGGACAAGTGATTGAAAATGAAGCGATCCATACAGTCGTGATCGGTGTTCCTTCTTATGCGAGTCGGAAAGGCGTGAGACATCCGAGTGAGGAGCTTGGCCGGTTGCTCATCGATCGGTATGGAGTCACCATTGTCTACCAGGACGAGATGTTCACAACAAAACTCGCCCAACAATCCCTCATTCAACGAGGTGAGCGGCATGTTGGTGAGAAAGACGACGCCGAAGCGGCCAAAATAATTCTCCAACAGTGGCTCGACAAGAAATTGTAGAGTTCCAGTTATCTGATGTGAATGGGTAGAGATGGAATGAGAACTGGATAGTGCTGGGACGACCAAAGGTGCTTTATACTGAGAATACGTTGTTATCGGTTGTTCAATATATGCGAAGAACGGTCTATATCTCAATTATTTCTCTCGTCGGAGCCGTCTGGTGGATTGTCTTTTTTCTGCCTCAACTGTCGGCAGCTTCAGCGCTTGAAATAGCAGTTGGTGAGTGCAAGAAGCGGACCGGTTTTGGTGATCGCACCTGTACGACTTTGATAAAGAAATACATGAATGTCGAACGTTGCAAAGAATATACTGGATATTCTGAGGTAGAATGTGCGCAGAAGATCAAGGAAATCCAAGATGATGTCGCTGCTGAAGACAGTGGATCTGATGTCGCTCCAATGTCGAGCAGAGATACTGTCACATCAACCGTTCTTCGGGAATTACCGCCGATAGTCCCGCGAAGCGATGATTCGCTTGTTGGGTTACGAGAGAAAAAAGAGCGTGATCTTATAGCGCTCTGGAAACGTACCGAAGCAGTCACCAACACATTGAAAGATCGCGGGGTTGATACACAACGGATTGAGGCAGCATTTCCTGAGTTTGAACGACGAGCTGAAACTCTGCTTGGGGCGTATGATACCTACCGTTTGGTATATGAGCGAACAGCCAAGGATGCTCCAGAGACACGTGCTGCCGTTCGGGATGATGCACGGCAACGGGTGGTTCAAGCTAAGAATAACTTGCTCGAACAATACCAAACAGATATTTTGCGACCACTCCGAGTGGCTCAGGAACAAGGAGTATGACGAGTAGGATCGGACGCTATAGTTTGATGGGTATTTCTACTCTGCTGATAGTACTTTCGGTTGGGGTTATCTATTGGATCGCACGGGATGAGCGAACGAGGTTAGACGAACGTGAGCGACAGGCGATCGAAACAGCCAAACAGGCCTACTTTGCAGAGCATGCAACAGAGACTGAAAAGAGTGGCTCTGGAGCAGGTCATAAGGATATGGAACCGATCTTCCATGATATTGACACGCTCCTCTCGGGATTATCCAATGATGATCTTCCATCCGAAGATTGATGAAGTACCAACCTTATTCACGTCACGCCGAAGGCTCACAACGGGTTGCATCCAACTGGAGCATTGTGGTACACGCAGGGTTGATTGATGTGTATGATGCAATTTGCTACACTGAAGAACAATATCTAAATATTTTCAATGGAATAGTATGACGCAAATGAGAAAAGGGCTGTTGTTTCTTGGTATTGCAGGCATTGCTCTCGTTGTTGCGATAGCGAAGTTTCTCTTACCCTCGAAGAGTGGCGTCTCACCTGTTCAGCCAGTGACAACGGCAGATGAGGCGGCTGATACGGTGACTCCAAAAACGAGGGAGGAATCTGTTCAACCGACAAGGGATGTTGCCCAAACACGGGATATCTCAGTTACGACAACGTATACCAATCCTGCTGGTGAGGACCAGATCCGCTTTACTCTCATGGTGGATGATGCGGGAGTAATTACAGATGTAAAGACGGAAATACTGGCGACACATGATGTTTCAAAGAAACGCCAGATGGCTTTTGCTGATGGTCTTCCGGCAGTCGTAAATGGCAAAAAACTGAGTCAATTGACTGGGATTGACAGAGTTGGCGCCTCTTCGTTAACGACTCAGGCATTCAATACCTCGCTCAATCAGCTGAAGTCGCAGCTCTAGTGGCTAAGAGTGCCCTCTTCTTTCTCTGTGAGGGGGCTTTCATAAATGATTGATTGAGAGGTGGTATACTGACTAAGTATTAATCAATTTACTTCCCAAGTATGTTTGAAGAACCTTTGCGTCAATCGATCAAATCACTTGCTTGGCTACTCATCGCTGTTGCGGCCTTGCTCACTGCTGTCGAGTATGCCCGGTCAGTCGATAAAACGTATCCGACACGGACGTTTTCGGCTGATGGGGAGGGTCGGATAAATGTGACGCCGGATGTCGCGAAGTTTTCTGTTTCGGTTGTGACGGAGGGCGGAAAAAATGTGGCTGATGTTCAGTCCAAGAACGCAGAGAAGATGAATGCAGTCACGGCGCTCTTGAAAGAGTCCGATGTGGCGGAGCAGGATATCAAAACGGATACCTATACGTTATCTCCCCGTTACGACAATCCTAACTGTGTGGGATTGGCTGTTTGTCCTCCACCGAGCATTAGTGGGTACACGCTGACGCAGTCACTGCGGGTGACAGTTCGAGACCCGGAGAAGATCGGAGATTTGCTTTCGGGCGTGGTCGCCAAGGGAGGGAACAGTGTTTCACAAGTCGAGTTTACGGTGGATGATGAAGAGAGTGCTCGAGCAGATGCTCGGAAGGAAGCTATTGAGCAAGCGAAAGAGAATGCAATGCGGATTGCCAAAGATGCTGGTTTTGAGATTGGGAAACTTGTTTCGATGTATGAAACTCCATCGATTTCCAGTTTAGGGGGCGGGGGTGATATGTTCAGTATGAAATCTGCTGTTACCAACGCTCCTGTCGCTCCATCGCTTGAACCTGGTTCAAACGAGACAACGGTCAATGTGACCTTGACGTATGAGATTCTTTGATTCGATGAACAGGTAGTCCGGAGTCCTAGATTATTCAGCAATCCTTTGAGCAAAGTCTATGAATTTGTACGATGTCTCGGTGCCAGTCTATGTGACAATGCTTGAGAATCTTGCTGGTTTTCTTGAAAAATCACAAGCGTGGGCCACGGAAAATGGCAAGTCAGACAAAGCTATTCTTCAGGCAAGGCTGGCACCAGACATGTTTCCGTTAGTGAAGCAGGTTCAGATTGCGTCGGATAATGCCAAATCAATCTCTGCACAGTTGGCGGGTGAGATTGTACCAGTCATGGAGGATACTGAAACGACTATGACGGCACTGATCGAGAGAACCCGGAAGACAGTAGAGTTCTTGAAGACGTTGGATCGGAAAAAATTCGAGAGTGCGGCAGATTGTCAGATACCATTTCCCTATGTGCCTGGTACCTATCTTCTGGGGCATGAGGCCCTGCTTCGATCTTATCTGCCAAACTTCTTTTTTCATGTGACAACGGCTTATGACATTCTCAGAAATCAAGGGGTTCCGCTTGGGAAGACAGATTTTATTGGTACGCTGCCTCTGAAAAAGATTGAACAATAATTATCATGGGTTTGGCGCTGTCGATAGAACATCTGAGTAAGACCTATGGGAGTGGAGTGGTTGCTCTGAAAGAAGTCAGTCTTGATGTTTTGGATGGAGATTTTTTTGCTTTGCTTGGGCCGAATGGAGCTGGTAAGACAACTCTCATTGGTATTGTATCTGGACTGGTGAACAAAGATGCGGGTCGGGTTACTATTGGCGATATTTCGCTTGACGAAGCCCCGGCCCGAGCCAAACAACATATCGGCGTTGTTCCACAAGAATTTAATTTTGGTATTTTTGAGAAGGTCGAGGACATCATTGTCGATCAGGCTGGCTATTATGGTATTCCGAGGAAGCAGGCGTTGGTTGCTGCAGAAAAGTACCTGAAACAACTTGGCCTTTGGGAGAAGCGGCATGAGCAGGCACGCGCACTCTCAGGTGGTATGAAGCGTCGTCTGATGATCGCGCGTGGATTGGTCCACGAGCCGAAGTTACTTATTCTTGATGAGCCGACTGCTGGAGTAGATATTGAGCTCCGGCGAGGCATGTGGGATTTTCTCCGTGAACTGAACGAATCAGGTGTTACGATTATCTTGACAACACACTATCTTGAGGAGGCTGAACAACTCTGTCGGAATGTTGCGATTATCAATCGGGGTGAGATCGTCGAACACGGTGAAATTAAAGCATTGCTGGCTTCGATGGAGAAAGAAACGTTTGTGTTTGATTTTGCAAGAGGGTTGACTTCTGAGATGATACAGTCCCTTCAAGTATTTCAGGCGAGGGCGAGTGAACAATCAGTTGAACTTACACTGACGAGGGAATACACTCTCGATAAGGCGCTATTGGCATTGCATGGTCTCGGACTGGAAGTGAAAAGTCTGCGCAACAAGACAAATCGGCTTGAAGAATTTTTCGTACAAAAAACTCAACTATGATATCCATATGAATTCAAGAGAGCTCTGGGTAGCTTATGTCACTATTGTCCGGAAGGAAACAATTCGATATCTGCGAGTTTGGTCACAGACGTTATTGCCACCAGTGGTTACGATGTCACTGTATTTCGTGATTTTTGGTGGTTTCATCGGTTCTCAGATTGATCCCATTCGCGGGTATTCATATATGGAATTCATCGTACCCGGACTTATCATGATGTCAGTTATCATGAGTTCTTTCATGCACACGGTCTCCTCGTTCTATTTTGCTAAGTTCCAGAAAACCCTCGAGGAAATCCTGGTTTCACCGACTCCATACCCAATCGTCATCGCCGGGTATGTGACGGGTGGGATGTTGCGGGGGATGACGGTCGCGTCACTTGTCATGGTTGTGGCAAGCTTCTTTACCCATATACCGATGGCTCATCCGAGCATTATGCTTCTTTTTGCTCTTCTAACATCAGCGCTCTTTTCCATGGTTGGTCTTCTGAACGGCGTCTTTGCCAATAGCTTTGATGGTATTTCTATTGTCCCAAACTTTATATTGACCCCGCTGACGTATCTTGGTGGTGTTTTCTACTCAATTACCATGCTGCCTCCATTTTGGCAAGCAGTCTCACATTGGAATCCGATCCTCTACATGATTAACGGGTTCCGATATGGTTTCCTGGGTATTTCAGACGTGTCTATTTTCTTTGCCGCTTGTCTTTTGATCTTTTTGACCGTGAGCTTGTTTGGATATACTTGGTATATCTTCATGGTCGGTCGCGGCCTACGTGCATAGGGGAGTAGTCAATTAAACGACAGTAGATTATGGTTTCGCGTTCTCAAGTTGCATTCATCACAGGGTTCATTGTACTCTGTGTCGGAGGTGTATTTGGGTATTTCTCTTGGTGTACCGATCCGTTAAAGAATATTCCGCTGCGCTCAACTGGGCCGATTCTTTTTTTTGGCGATAGCCTTGTCCAGGGTGTTGGATCGACAATGGGGAATGATTTACCCGCTGTTCTCACGCGGAAATTAGGAGAGCCGGTGTTAAACTATGGTCGCGCCGGCGACACGACACATCAGGCTATTGATCGATTGGCAAGCGCTCAGGCAGCACAGCCACGATTGGTTCTCATATTGCTTGGTGGCAATGATTTTCTTCAGCGCGTTCCTCGCGATGAGACATTTGCAAATCTGAAATTTCTTATCACCGCTTTTCAGTCAGAGGGCGCGGCTACTGCACTGATTGGGGTTAGAAGCGGTATCATCGGAGGCGGGGCTGATGATCGGTATGAACAACTGGCAGCAGATACAGGCTCTGCCTATATTGAGGATGTGTTGCAGGGCGTCTTTGGTGAGCCGGCACTGATGAGCGATGCTCTTCATCCGAATGATGCCGGTTATGAGAGGATCGCTGTTCGGATCGCTCCTATTGTGAAACAGTTAATTGATGTCCAATAATGACTGCTCGCTTTGATCTCCATCGCCGACTTGATGATCTACCGTTTTTTGGATTGGTAGCGGCTTTATATTTTGGTCTAGTGTATCCGACGTGGTTCTCCTCGTATATTGGGCTGACGAGCGTGTTGCTCCAGTTCATTTTTTTTACGAGTGGCCTTCGAATCGATCTACGGTCCATCCTCACTGAGTTACGAGATATCAAACTCTTTGCCGCAGTAGTGTTCTTACGTCTGCTGATATTTCCGATAGTTGTCTATTTTTTGTCCCATTCTTTTTTTCCGAGTCTGACACTTCCTTTGGTGCTGCTTGCGGCAATGCCGGCAGGGATGACATCGCCTCTGTTTGTAGAGATGGTTCGCGGCAACGTGCCCTTGGCACTTCTACTGACAGCCGGTACGTCACTTTTCTCCGTCATTTCACTCCCGATCGTTCTCGGGTTCCTAGGTGGTGAAGAGATGCTCTTTGAGCCGTGGAGCATGTTCCGGACTTTGCTGTTCACAATGGCTATGCCTTTGGCGATGGCTCAAGTGATTCGGATCAGCACTTTTGGTCAGGCCCTCATCACCAAGGGACGATTGCTTTCTCGCATCAGTTCAATTTTGGCTCTGTGGCTCCTCGTTGCAACGATTGTGGCAAAGAATAGCGGGGCAATTCAGGACCAGTTTGAGGGAAATGGAGCTCTCGTGTCTACCTGTATCATTTCAGGACTTTTCATCATTTTCCACGTAATCTGTTACGCTCTTGGCTTCTGGCGATCACGCAGGGATCGGTTGACGGTAACACTGTCTCTCTCGTACATGAATTTCACCCTCGCAATTTTCCTTGCTGAAACCCTCTTTCGTGATCCCGGAGCCATGTTTGTCGTGATACTTTCAATTCTGCCTTGGAACATCGGATTGATAATCTTTCAGTGGCTTGTCAGGCGGAATGGTTGGATGATCGATGCAGGGATCGGGGAAAAAGAAAAACCCGCTTTCGCGGGCTAGGCTTTTTTTACGGTTTTCTTGGGTGCTGGTCGAGGGGCTAATTCCTCGATTCGGTCGGTCGCAGCCCAGACGTGGAGTTTTTTGACGGCATTTAGCATGGAAGCTCGGCTTTTGTAGCTTTCGCCGGTGGCCACGGTCTCTCCGTTGGCTCCGACCAATTTCCAGCGATACCCCCCTTGCTTATCTCGAGAAACCGCAAAGTGCGTCATCTTCTTCATACGGCATAAATTAGGATTACTCTCACTGGATATTGTAACACATAGATTCCCTCTTGCCTTTAGTCGGTGTTCATGCTATGGTCTAGGGGCAACAGTAAGGTTTCTCGGTCGGAATTTCGGCGTGTACGGTGTCTGTCACTTTCGGGTGCCGCTGGTTACGTGAAAGAAAGCCAGAAGGTCGTCTTACGTGGTTTGCATAACTAGAGAGTTTTACACACTATGTCGACACGTCTGTACGTCGGTGGTATCCCGTACCGCTCCACAGAAGAAGACCTTAAGGTCGCCTTCTCTCAGGCTGGTACGGTTGTCTCTACGAAGATCATTATCGACCGAGCCACAGGCCGTTCACGCGGTTTCGGGTTCGTCGAAATGTCCACTCCGGAGGAGGCTGCAAAAGCCATCGAACTCTGGCATGGCAAGGAACTTGATGGCCGCACGCTGACAGTGAATGAAGCGCGTCCGCTCGAGAACCGAGACCAGGCCTAATGATCGGAATAGAAAACCGCCCAAGAAATTGGGTGGTTTTCTTTTTGACAATTGTAGTGGTCTATGAAGAGAGGGGATTCAGCTCATCCATCGAGTAGGCTGAAGATATTCAAAGAACCTGGTTTGATCCTTTAGGGGGTTGAGCTGTCCGCGGGTGGTGTAATTGCAGGCGCTTTCCCGTAGCCGACAAAGTACTTGATATTGGCTTTCTCACGCGTGGCGTTGATCCAGCGATCTGCCTCTTTGCCAAACTTTTGATTACTGAGCTGTTCTTTGATCTTGGCGCGGAAGTCATCCTGAGTCATGTTCTTGGGAGGGGTGATCTTTGACGTGGCAAGATAGTCGTCAATATCCGAGTCAGTGACAGTCAGGGAGTCGCCGAGTAGAGCCTTTAATTGTTTTTGGGTTGTAATTTGTTTGCGGAGATCATCCATGGTCATACCTTGTTGGGCCAGTGCGTCATCGAGTGTTGCACCTTGAGCACTGACCTGGGTCTTGATATTGTCAATTTCCTTATCAATATCATCTGCACTGATCTTGATCTCTGCTCGGGCTGCTTCGGCGGCAATCAGACGTTCTGTAATGATGGCGTTGAGAGCACTTTCACCACCTTGCTTTTCGAGTTGACGGATAACGGCGAGACGGCTAACGGGGCTGCCATCAATGGTCGCAGCAACAAACATGCTGCGGTAGCCATACGCGCTGCCAAGGATGACAATTGCGACGAATGCGAGCAAGAGTGAGCGATTATCAGTCGAGCGTTTTACTCTCACGGTTTCCTGCGGTGTGACAGTCGTTTCTGCAACGGAGGGAACTGATTCCAACGGTGGATTTTCCATAAACAAAAAATGCGGATTAATGCCCTGGAGTATAGCAAGAAAATGCCCATTTGTCGAAGAGCGGGTGAGTGATGGTTATCGCAAGGGCAGGCGGTAGGGAGGGAGGAGGCCTTTGATGAGACCGATTAGTATGGTTGGTTTGACGGGTTGCTTGATGACTACCTTGTCGTAAAGATCAGGGAAAACTGCGTGGGCAAAGGCTCGTTTTCTGAGTTGTTCATAGAAATCGCGGCGGTAAATATTCCAGAACTCTTCCTTTGTATAATAACTATGGGCATATAGGACTTTGCAGCCTTTGAGTTGCGTGACGATGGCCTCGAGTTTCCGATTCAGTGCGACAAAAGCGGTATAGGGGAGGTTGGCTTTCCCCCAAACTCCGACATTGATCATGAGCTCCGTGTTGAGGAAGTCATAGGTGCCGGCGGCGACGGCTCGCGGTGGGCGGAGCGGACAGATCCAGAGTGGGTATATACCGATCTCAGAGTCGAGAAAATTGAGGAACGGAAGAATTGTTTCTTGGGGAAGGCTGCAATCTTGGATAAGGTAGCGTTGTGAGATACCAGTTGTATGGAGGAGACGGTAGAGGATGCGCGTCTTGAATATCGGACTGAGTATGCAACGTAGGATTCGGACGAAGGGGAGATGGATCAACTCAAATCCATATCGACCAGTCCAAAAGGCTCCTCGATTGTAACGGAAGAGATAGTCACGGATCGGAAGCGTCGTTTCGGCGTAAGTATGACGTTGAGTGATTTTCTGTGCTTGGAGGTAGAACCAATCATCTTGCATGCGAAGCGTGTGTTGAAGGGGTCGGGTATCGGTCGTTTCAGTGAATGATCCGGTCATGACTGTACCAAGTGTTCTAGTGAACATGATGGCATCGATGAAGTCGACGGTAGGGTGGAGGGTATTCGCTTTGATGTGGTTGATCGCCTCGGCGTGGTTTTTGACTCGGTTGTAACTCAAGCGGACGTACGGCTTCGCTTTGATGAGTTTGAGCTTGACAGCGGTGATGACAGCGATGGTGCCGTATGTACAGGGGATTCCGGTGAAGAGATCCGGATTTTCCGCCGGTGAACACATGACAATATCGCCATTGCCGAGCATTGCCTCAAAGGCAAGACAATTGTCATGGAAGAGGCCAAAGCGAAAAGAGCTCGATTCACCAGCCCCACCTTGGATACCACCACCGACCGTGATGCTCCGGAGTTCCATGACGACTGGTGGGATGAGTCCTTGGGCAAGCGTTGCGTCAACGAGTGCCTTCATGGACACATTGGGTTCGACCCAAGCAGCCTCCTCATCTGCATCAATCGATAGCACCTCCGTGAAGGCACAGATGTCGAGAACGGAACCTTTTTGATGCGGGAGTGGTCGGGTGGAGTTTGTTCCGCCATGGTAGATGCGAACTTTCTTCTTGGTAGCAAAAAACCGTCGCATATCATCCTGGATACGCCTCACCTTTTCTCGATGCTGCGGGGATGATGGAAGGGGAACCATAGATAAAGGTCAGTTGCCTGTTTCAGATAGTGTATCATTGTTTCTTCCTAGATTCAGGGTTGAACGCCTGAGAAACAGTACTGCTTTTTCTTCTATCCTGAGCGAAGGGGTGAGTTTCAGGTACTACGTCTAGCTGACAAATGTTGTCAGGCGATCTATAATGGAGCTGAGTTTTATTGTAAGTATTTAATGAAATTTGTATGTTCGAACGAGCACACGATTGGCGCGAGCATACGGGTCCTATTGGGGTGGAACCGCCGACTGCGAAAGAACGCGCCAAAAAATTGAGGGAGGAAGAAGCAGCCCAACGAGCGTATCCCTATGGCCGTACCGAAGAGAAAAAAGAAAAACCGGTCGATCGTCTCGATCTGGATGAAAGAACGAAGGGTCTCTTGAATGCTCTGCATGGATAATCTCGATCCGCAGAAGGGCCGCTCTGACGGTGATGTATTTGGCTCCTTGGGCGAACCGGCTTCTCGTACGCGTGGCGTGTAGTGATTCGGAACTGCTAGGTGTTTGTTTTGTTCACTCAGTCAGTGCACACAAAAATTCCCGCTGTTTCTAACGCTTCTATAAGCAGAATGGCGTAGATTGCTGCTGCTGTAGCCTGTTCATTTGTTGATGCTTCCAACAAACTCGTTGAGAATTTCTGCGAACCTTTTTGGCTCTTTGAGCATGGGTAAATGGCCAGTATCCATAGTAATGACTTTCGGAGAATATAGGTGGGCAATCATCTTGTCTTGCTCGCTTACTGGAAACTCCTGATCTTGGGTCAGCTTGATAAACAGACTTTTAATATGTGGTGGTGTTGTTTCGCTTCGATCGGTATAGACGTAGCGTGACTCGGGTACAAATCGCTCTACCACTTCTTGCTGTTGTTCGGGAGAAAGATCATTCCCCAAACCTTGTACAATCGCTGATTTTGGTGGCTTCGTACCGAAAATTCGGAGTAGGGCTTGCATGAGTAAAGATTTTGGGAAGGGCAATATTGACATGAAAGACCCGCCGTTGGCTGGAATAGCTGCACTCACCGCCACAAAGCCGACTATTCTGTCACCAAGAGCATTGGCTACCTTCAGCGCAATGACTCCGCCCAATGAATGGGCGACGATAATAACCTTTTTCGTCTCCAACTTTTCAATTTGTTGGACAACATCTGCTGAATATTCATCAAGGGTAAGTGCTTTTCTCTCCTCAAAAGAGCCATCCCTTTTGGGAAGGTTAATTGCCAAGGCGGGTATGTCTATCAAGGGCGTGACATCACGCCAAATCCAAGCGCCCAAGCCTGCACCGTGGATAAGTACAATGCCTAAAGGTTGTCGGTTTCCCATGGGTTTGTCTGTAATTGATTCCATGGTAGCATTTTTGGGGATTGAGGTCTGTTTCTGTGTTGTAAGGTGCTGTTATTACTTGCAATTGGCGTCTAGCTTCCGGCGAGTATAATATGTGTTTACTTGCTATTATCAATAGCTACTGCTTGCGAAATATAATACTTCATTACGGAGTCTCTGTAGACCTTCACATCTGAAATTCGAATATTTAAAGTTCGCTTTCCAACTCCCTCGAGAAGGCCATATTTGTCTTCCAGTACTTTGCCGTCAGCAAACGAGAAGGTAATTCCCTGTTGTGTTGGACTCACTGTAATGATGATTCTTTTGTTTCTATATACCGGGACACCATAATATTTTTCAGTCCCACCCCGCATCTCTTCTTTTACGTAGGGATATGTTTTCTGCATCAGTAATCGAAACTTTAGAAAAATCGGCCTGTATTCCCCCTTTATTTTTTCCTGTATAAAATTTTCTACTTGACTTTTCATAGATAAGAGACTTTGTGATCACTCCTGTTTTCACTCATGCTGGGCATTGTCCTCTCCCACGCGGAGCATGGCGAATCATTGCAGATTCAGAATTTTGTGGCGAGA
>CAYLPD010000007.1:0-29296 GCA_964385515.1 uncultured Bdellovibrionales bacterium | reverse complement strand
GCGGGCGTCATCGGTCTAGAACTTTGAGAAATCAAGCCGTTGAAGGATTTCTTAGGGGTCTTGGGCGACGAGCGGATTGAGGAGGTCGGGTCGCCCTTTTGAGGATAAAACGAGACAAATGAGACACAGGACAGATCCTGTCTTATTTTACCTTATGAGACAGCTTGGTGTCTATTTTCTTTTGATTCTAGGAGGTCTTTCAGCTTTTCTTCACCTTCTAGGCCTCTGAACTGACCCTAAAGGAACCAGAGTGGGTAACTAGTCTCATCGCTCATTAAACGCCAATTTTTGACCCCTAGAGTCCCTTCACGATGCCAATAGAAAACCCGTATACTCTAAGAATGAAAACATTTCTCTGGCTTGCTCTTCCCATTTTATTCTTCACGGTATATTTTGTCGTGCCGCAGTTGAAAAATCAGCCGGAGGTAAAGTCCGAGTCACCCACCACGCAGGCGGAAGCACCTGACATCATCCCTGCCGTAAAACCGGTATCACTCTCTGTTTCACCGACTACTCTTATCCAGGGAGAGCCTGCAAAGATTAGCATAGATGGCCTCGACTCCCCCTCAAGCATCAAGTCACTTACCCTTGATAGTAAACCGCTTGCCATATTTGAGAATGAGGGCGGGCTTGCAACTCTTGTGGGTATCGATTTTCATAAAAATCCCGGTTCGTATCCGCTTGTTCTCATCCTTACTGACGGAAGAAAAGTCGAAGAGAAAATCGAGGTTGGGAAAAGAGTTGTTGCCACAGAAGAATTTGATATCCCAGAGCAGCTGGGAGGCAATACGCCTCAAGCGGAACAAGAGCTGACCCACACTTTGTCCCAAGATGCTGCCACCCTTGATGCTATCACCACTATCATCAGCCCAGAAAAGCTCTGGGGCGGAGAGTTCCGTTTGCCGCTCGATGGGGCCATTACCGTTACGGATACCTACGGCTACAAAAGACAAACGGGGTCTGTCGGTCTTAGCCATCTCGGCACGGATTTTCGAGCATCCTTAGGGACATCAGTATATGCCATGAACTCTGGTAAAGTGGTCTTTGCCGACAGTCTGAGAAATTTCGGAAAAACCGTCATCATCGACCATGGTTTAGGCGTGATGACGCTGTATATGCACCTCTCAGAAATCAAGGTGAAACTAGGCGACCATATAGAGAAAGAATATCTCATAGCCAAGAGCGGCGATACGGGCTATGCTCTCGGACCTCACCTTCACCTCTCGGTCCGAATCGGCGGACTTTCGATAGACCCTCAAAAGTTTCTTGAACTTGTGGGTCCGAAGTGAAGCCGAACATATCGAAACGCCTCTGCTGTTTCTTAAACTGTCGTTCTCCGAAAACTAAAGAGTCGCAAACTGTTCAGGATTACAAGAAGCGCCATGCCTGTATCGGCTGCGATAGCAATACCTAAATTTGATATACCAAATACCGCCAAGACAACAAACGCGACTTTGGCCAGGAGCGCCCCGGCAATATTCTGCTGTACGGTTCGTACCGTTCGTCTGCTCAAGTCGACAAGATCGGGAATATTCGAGAGATTTTCGTTCATAAGAGCGATGTCCGCCGTCTCGATAGCCACATCCGATCCTTTTGAAGCCATGGCGATACCGACGTTTGAGAGAGCAAGCGCAGGCGCATCATTCACTCCATCGCCGACCATAGCGACCGCCGTATACTTCTTCTTCAGTTCCTCGATCTTCGAGACCTTGTCCTCAGGCAGCAAGTCTCCGTACGCCTCAGGAATATCCAGATCTTTGGCAACAAAGGAAGCCGTATGTTGATTATCGCCCGTCAGCATGACCGGTCGAACTCCAAGATCGATTAAGCGATCTACTGTCTCTTTGGCCTCGCCTTTGATTCGGTCGGCGATGGCGATAATGCCCATGAGCGACCCTCCGCCGGAGACGAGTACGATCGTTTTCCCTTCGCGTTCGAGCTTCTCTGTCTTGGCGACAATCTCTTTTGTCGGAACCCCGTGGGTATCCATGAGTTTGAGATTGCCCACGCAGTGCTCCTGATCGTCGCAAATTGTACAGGTCGCCTTCCCTCCCTTGCCTGCAATATTCTGGTAATCCTTCATCGGATGGAGAACAATACTTTTTTTCTTCGCAAATTCCAAGATACTTTTCGAGAGCGGGTGCGAAGAAAACTGTTCGACACCCGCCGCGTCCTCGAGTACCTGTTGTTCGGAAAAACCATTGAGGGTAATGACCTCCGAAATGTAGGGTTCTCCAACAGTGAGCGTCCCGGTCTTGTCAAAGGCGATCGCCTTCACCTTCTCAAGCTCTTCTAGATACTTGCCACCTTTGATAAGAACACCCCTCCTCGAGGCGCCCCCGATGGCCGAGGTGATGGCGACGGGCGTCGAGATGACAAGCGCGCAAGGACAGGCGATAACGAGCAAGACGAGTGCTCGCGTGAACCAGTCCATAAACGACGCCTCCAGGACGAGTGGGGGCACGGTAGCGACAGCAAACGCGAGGATGACGACGGACGGGGTATAGAAGCGGGCGAAACGGTCAATAAACTCTTGACTCGGAGCCTTGGCTTTCTGGGCTGCCTCGACGAGGCGGACGATCTTCGAAAACGTGGAATCTGCGTTTGTTTTGGTTACTTCGACTTCCAAGTACCCATTTTCATTGAGCGTCCCAGCAAAAACGGAGTCTCCCTTCTGCTTGTTATGAGGAAGGGGTTCGCCAGTAATTGTAGCTTCGTTCACGGCGGAATCACCTTGCAAGACCTTCCCATCGAGCGGAATGAGTTCACCGGGACGGACAGCAATCTTCGCACCAACAGCAATCTTGTCCACAGCCATCGTTATCCCATCGACCAGCTTCGCTTGCTTTGGTGCTTTGCGAAGGAGTGTCTGCAAAGCTGTGCGCGAGCGAGCGACGCCGTATTCTTCCAGAGCCTCCGAGAGCGAGAAGAAAAAAATGACGGCTGCCGCCTCAGCGAGCTGATTAATGTACAACGCTCCTAAAGAAGCAATTACGACCAAAAAATCTATATTCAAGAACTTTTGTTTGGTCAGACCAAGCCAAGCGCCACGAACCACAAAGATACCACCTAGACAGATACTCGCCGCATACAATAGGGTGATCCAAAATTGGGAGATGTGTAGAAAACCCAAAACAAAAGCGGTCACTATGAGAACCCCTGAAAAAGTCGTTAGTACCCGTTTCCACTCACTCAAAGAAACCACGGGAAGTGTTCCCTCCTCTTTCTCACAACAGTTTTCAGTACCACCCTCATCTTTACTACATTCTTTTTGGTTCATACTTCTTTATATTTTCACAGAGAAGAACGGACTTTTCGTTTCTAGTACTGCACAAAGTATTTGATCTTTGTTTTCGACCGGAGCTCTTCAATATACCTTGATGCTTCTTGATTGAGTTTCTGGCTCCTCAACTGATCAATAATCTGTTTACGAATCTCTTCCTCTTTACCGGCCGGTATCCCGGATTTATCTCCCAGAGACTGACTTATTTCTTCCTCTGTTACTTGAATCTTGTCGCCGAGGAGCTTTTCAAGTGCTTTCTGAAGCCTGAGACTTTTCTGAAAGTCTTCCATAGCAAGACCTTGTCCTGCAAGCGCCTCTTCGAGGGTACCCCCTTGTGCCGCGACACTTGCTTCAATCGTCTTGATCTCTGCTGCTACTTCTTCATTGGTTACAGTCAGTCCTTGTCGCTTTGCTTCCTTTTCAATGAGCTGTTCTGTAATAATGGAATCAAGAGCGCTCTTGCCTCCCTGTTTTTCCAAACGCTGAATGACACTCAGTCGACTAATCGGTGTGCCATCAATGGTCGCTACCAAAAAGTAGCTCTTGAAGTAAAAAACAGATCCAACAAGAAGAGTAGTCACGAGTACGACCATAGTCTTTTTGCTGTTGAGTATCGCCCGTATTTGTCCGATGATTTTTTTTGCACCCACACTTTTCTTTTCTATGAGTTGTGATTCTCCTTGTACTTCGTTTTCCATATAAAGTTATTAGTGATTATTTAAGCCTTTCTTCTCCGATTACCCGATCATAGCGCCGTCCATCAAACATAATGGTTGGGATCTTGATCGTCCGGATGCGCTCCTCGACAATTGTTTTTTGCTTTTCGATTCGCTGCTTCACCATATCGCTTCCAGCCTCCGTCCGTATTTTCCCAATCCGCTCCTCGTCATAACCCATTTCTCTCAACCATCCGATGATAATTTCTTCAGCCTCTTGTCTTGAATACAGGAGATTGAACTGTTCCTGGTACGACAAGCCGTCCATCGCTTTACCCGAAAAAAGTTTTTCCAATATCCGCCAATCGGCCGGAATTCCGCTTTCCAGCGGAAAGAGTTTGACGGCCTCCAGATATGATATGACCAAGGGTGAATTGGGAAATTTGTACCCGCTTGGAGAAGCGGCGTTCGGAATGGCGTACGGTATGTAGGTCAGGTTGTACTTTTCTTCGAAACCTGCAGTCTTGATATTTCCAAAAAGCTTCGCGCAGAACTTACAGCCCGGATCGATAACTTCGAGCGCAATCGGCTTTTGCGGATCAAAGGGTTGGTAATAGGTTGCTGTTTTGTCGATATATTCTTCTGGTTTCCAGTCTTTGAAGCGATCGGGAATCCGAGAAACTGTATCCGCGAAGAAGAACACTTCGCTTGCTGTCCAGTCAAACACCTCGAACGCTTTCACGGCCTCGAAAAAGGTCTGCCGACCGGAAGTCACCCCGCACGCTTCACCGCTCAGAGAACAGGACTCGGCGTTTTGCGGTGTGCAAGTGTCATACACGAAGAGATTCAATCCGCTTTGGAACACAACGAGTAGGCTCCAGAGGCTTAGCGCCACAAAGAGTGTCGCCAGCGTGTCGACCCATCGGTCGAGGAATTTGGCAAGCTTCGGCCGGGTCAGGATGAGCGAACCAATCAACATGTTTTTCGCTTCTTCTTTGAAGCCAATCTCGCACGGACGAAATGTCATTTTTCGCGCCACGCACACCCAGGCTTTCTTGGCGAGCGTACGATAACGCGCCGAAAAAATACCAAGGATCAGGAAAATGATGAATGCGGCAATACAAAACATACTCTTATCTGATATTTCTTATGACTTTCCCCATAATTTCAAGAAATTTTCTGATGTCGTTTTCCGTGGTGTGCAGACCCAATGAAATACGCACGAGCGGAGGAAGATTCTGTACGTTCTGTAAGTAATAGTGGCAACAGAAGTAGCCACTCCGCACCATGATGTTCTGCTGCGAAAGTACGGTCGCCAGCCGGTGTGCGTCGATGTCCTGGGAATAAAAGCTGGTCGTAGCACTCGGTTCGGCGTTCAAAAGACGGATACCTGGTAAAGAAGAAAGTCCGTCAAAGACCATGCGAGCAAGCTTTTGCTTCTGCTCTTCTCGTTTCAACCCTTCCGGTCTGTACGACTCGATCCAGTCAAGCGCTGCACCTAAGCCGATAATACCGGCGAAATCCTGCAAACCAGGCTCAAGCTTACAGACCGGATCATTCAAAGGAACAGAAAAGCTCCGCTCATCAAGTGTCTCCACCATACCCCCTCCGACGAACGAGAGTTCCAGCGAATCTAGAAACTGTCTTTTTACGATTATCCCTCCGAGACTGGGCGCATACATCTTGTGTCCAGAAAAACAAAATGCATCGAAATCGGCTTCACACAAAAGCACCGTAGTATCGACCATGCCCTGTGCCCCGTCGAGAATGAGAATACCGCCCGCCTTGTGGATATCGTCGGCCAGCGTTCGCACATTCCGTAGAACACGACCGTCGATATTCGAAGTCACATTGACGACAACGATCGCTCCCGACAGATCTTCCATCTGATACATGAGCGATCCATCTTCAGCTCTCAGAAGAATCTTCCGCGGAAGAGCGAGCCTCTTGGCTGCAGTCAAAGTGGGAAGAAAGACCGAGTTATGCTCGATTTCCGATGTCACGATCTGCCGGTATACCCCTTTGGGAAGCTGGGACAAGAGAAGATTCAGCCCGTAGGTTGTATTCAGCGTAAATGCCGCCTGGTACTCCTTGGATGACTTACCCACGTACTCGAGAACCTTCATCCTGGTTTTTTCCACTTCTTCATCCACTCGCTTACCCCATTCGTACTTCACTCTTCCGCCACACGCGTTAAACTCTTTGAAATACGAAAGTATCGCGTCCTGAACTGGTTGTGGCCGGAGGGTCTGGCAGGCCGAGTCTAGGTATACCGTGTCTTCCGCTATGAACTCAAAATCTTTCCTCGTTGAAGGCGCTCTTTCTGATTCATTGCTCGTTGTTCCGAAAAATTTCATATATACTATTGTCCCTGCTGTTTAAGCGCATCATCAAGCAAAGACTTGAATGCTTCGTATCCTCGCGGATTCTCTATTTTCTTTCCATCCAAGAAAAAGGTAGGTGTGCTATCAACGCCCAGCCGATTGGCTGCGGCACGATCTCTTCCCACCCGTTCCTTCACTTCTTTGGATGCGACATCCTCTTTGAACCGATCCATGTTGAGGCCGATCTTTTCGGCATAGCTCTCAAAGATCTTCGGATCGGCTTTCGGGCGTTCACTCCATGATTTCTGATCTTGAAAGAGGGTGTCATGCATCTCCCAGTATTTTCCTTGCCGCCCAGCCGCTTCGACAGCCGTGGCCGCCGTCATGCTGTTTTTGTGTCCGGGAAGCGGAAAGTAACGGGCGGTAAAAGATACTCGGTCGCCATATTCTTCAGAGATCCGTTTGATGAGAGGGTAATAGGCACCGCATGCCTCGCATTCGAAATCAAGATATTCGATGATAGCTACTTTCGCTTCCTTGTTTCCCTTGATCCAGTCGTCCGGAGCAACCTGCAGCAAATCGTCCTTAGATGTTATTGTCGACGAAGATCCATCTGATCCCTTCTGACTTGAGTTAGCCCACCAGAGCCCACCCCCGATAATAATAAGGGCAAGGAACAGCGGTATTGCTACCGTTTTCCATTTGCTGAAAAAACCTACCTGTTTCTCTCGGCGCGCTCGCTCCTCAAGCTTTTCCTGGCGGCGCAGCTGCTTGCGTTCTTTTTTAGTCAGTGACTGCGCATTGATATTTTCTTCCATAGTCTTTCTGTTATTTCCCAACCTTCTTCAGCTCCTCGTCGATGATGGCTTTAAAAGCCGAAAAAGGCTGTGCACCAACGACCACGCGTCCGTTGACGAAAGTGGCCGGGGTCCCGCTCACACCTGCCGCCGTTCCGTCCGCCATATCCTTTTCTACTTCCTGCTTATATTTCCCGGAGTCGAGACATTGGTTGAACTTCGTGGCGTTGACACCCACCTGAACCGCCCATTTCTTCACATCATCAATGGTAAACTGAACCGTTCCGGAACCCTGCTTGGCCTGCTCTGCAAATATGGTGTCATGCATTTGCCAGAATTTTCCCTGCTCTTTGGCACACTCCGCGCCCTGAGCTGCCGGAATCGCCCCGGGATGGAATGCGAGTGGGAAGTCACGATAGACAAGCCGAGCTTTCCCTGTGTCCACGTATTCTTTTTTCAACTGAGGGAGCGTATCCTCGGCAAACTTCCGGCAGAATGGGCATTGGAAATCACTAAACTCGATAATGGTGACAGGGGCATCCTTTTTCCCAAGAGAGGCATCGTCATCGGCCGACACATCTACCGGTCCAGAGGGAGCCTGCGGAGCACCGACGGTCGGCTGTCCGGCATCCGGTACGGCGAGAGCGCTATCGCTCCCATTTTTTAGGGAAAACTTTCCGGTCGAAAGAATAGCTGCGCTCACCATGAGGGAGGCGAAGAGGATACTTCCCGCGACCAGAAGCGCGCTTTTATTGAAACCAGTTCTTTGTATTGGAGTTTCCGGAAAAAGCGAGGTCTTTGGTTCAATCGATTTGTTCGAGAGTGGCAGGGTTTCTTGTTCCATATGAAGAAAAAATTAAAAATTAGCGCACAGCAAACAAAAACACTTGCGGTAACGCTTTGCCAGGAAATCAAAACAGGCAAAACTCGCAAGTATTAGGCGACGCTCAAAATATATGCCTTTGGATTGAGGATACCCTGAGAAAAGAGGGTTCTCAAAAAATCGAAAAGCGGGGAAGAGGGATGCTGTTTCGCATAGCGCCTCTGCTGTCCCGCAAAGATTCCCAGTAAAAACAAGTGCTGCTTACGAAAAAGAAAGGTTACGGATAAGACCAGAACCGACATCAAGAAACCGATTATGGATTTTTCCTGAGGAAGAGCGGTGAATATCGACTGCCAAAAATTCAGGTGCTCAGCAAAAGCGTTTTTACACATTGTATCGTGATCTGAGAGCGCGACAAAACAATTATCATTCTGGGCGATGCCGATGAATTCCAAACCCATTGAACTCTCGAGAGAAAAAGAGAAGATACCTAAAATGAAACCGGCGAATGCCAGACTCATAAAAACTCGACAGCTTTTCAATTTGAATTTCTTCATATGCACTGTCCTCTTATAGTACTGCAAATCGCCCTATTTTTCAATGTTCACTTGGCTAGAAATCTGCTGGGAGAAACGTGCAGTTTACCCAAAAACCAACACTTTATCGCTTTCCTCCACCATTTTGAGCAAGTCCGCCATCGTAGAAATGGTACAGACTCCGGATTCTTTCTTGCCGCGCAATTCCAGACAGGTTCCGCAAGCATAGAGATTTCCTTTCAACTGGCTATACTCAACAACTTTTTTGGAAATATCGAAATGCTCGGTATCAGGGATGCTCTCCAATTCCGCTCCCTCGCTCATCAAAAAGATAGATACCTGATGACTGGCTTTGAGCGATGTAATGCCGAAACGAAAGGTGTTCCAAATATGCTCTGGGTTGTTGGACTGGAGGATAATGCCAATTTTCATACTCGTATATTTTACTAGCTCAGTTCTTTTTTCTTTTCCTCAAACTCCTGCTTGTCCATCTCTCTTCATGTGTACTGAATTATAATCCTTTTTACCCAGCCCTGCCACACAAACTCTTGGTTTGCTAAAGTTTTCTCCTATTCAATAACAATCTTCCCTCGCATCTCCATATGTCCCTCTCCACACCAGACCGAGCAGAAAAACTCAAAAGTACCTACCTTGCTAGCAACGAACTCCACGACTGCGCCGTCGGGAGGGATATCCTGATCCACCCCGAGATCAGGGATAACGAGGCCGTGCTTTACATCAGCATTATGGATGATGAGCCTTACCAGCTCGCCTTTCTCGGCTCGAAGCACCAAGGGATCCCACGTATATTGTCGAACACCTACATGAATCGTCCGCTCTGTTCGACCATCCTTTACTTCGGTGCTTGGAGGAGGAAAACTTTCTGGATCCGTATTGCCCATCCCAGAATACGGGATAGGGATTGGAACTTGAGGTGTGGGGACTGTTTCTTGTGTCGATGTTTCAGGGTTCTCCTGCTTTGATGCCTCTGCTTTCGGCTCAATTCTGGTTTCTTGCTCTATCACTTTCGAAGTCGAAGGCGCTTCTTCTTTTAGGGACTTAAGAACCATCCAAGAAACTCCTTCCATGAGGACAAAGATGAGAATGAGGACAAAAACTATTTTCTTCATGGAGTTTTTGGACAGTTGCTTAAACCTTGAGTTCCGATTCTACTCGTTTCAACAAAACCGCATTCGTTGCAACAATGATCGACGATATACTCATGAGCAGCGCTGCAAATTCCGGACGGAGCATAATGCCAAAACTTGGGTACAAAATGCCACCAGCAACCGGTATTGCAAGAATATTGTAGATGGAAGCCCAGAAAAGATTCTGCTTCATCTTGCGGACTGTTGCCTTGCTCAAGGTTATTGCCCGGAGTATATCGAGTGGATCGGATTTCATAAGCACAACCTTCGCTGTCTCGATCGCCACATCCGTACCAGCACCAATCGCAATGCCGACATCTGACTGTGCCAATGCCGGAGCGTCGTTGATTCCATCTCCTACCATCGCCACGAACTTCCCTTCCTTTTGGAGTGACTCGACGTAACGGGCCTTATCCTCAGGAAAGACCTCTGCAAACAGACGGTCAATTCCCAACTGCTTCCCAATAACCTCAACCGTCTTCTGATTATCGCCACTAATAAGAGCCACTTCAATTCCTAGCTCCCTCATTCCATCAATGGCCTGCTTGGCTGTTGCCTTGATTGGATCAGTGACCGCGATGGCACCAGCTGCTTTTTTATCGACGGATATGAACATGAGCGTTTTGCCTTCAGCCTCAAGTGGCTTTACCTGTCCCTCAATATCTCCCAAAGGAATGTTACGAAGAGCCAAAAGCTTCCGCGTCCCGATAGATACTGACTGACCATCTACCTTAGCCTCAATCCCGTGTCCAGCGAGAGACATGAAGTTCTCTACCGTCTGCGTCAAAGCAATGCCTCTTAATTCAGCCTCTCCGATAATCGCTCGCGCGAGCGGATGATTGGAGCGCATCTCTGTAACTGCAGCAACAGCGAGTAACTGCTCCTCCGAGAAGCCATTGGCAACAATCACATCTGTTACTTTCGGCTTTCCTTCAGTAAGCGTACCAGTTTTGTCGAGAACAATAGCCTGAATTTTCGAGACTCGCTCAAGAGTCGGCGCATCTTTAATAAGAATATTATGCTTAGCTCCAAGACCCGTTCCGACCGCGACCGCTGTCGGGGTGGCCAATCCCAGCGCATCCGGACAGGCAATTACAACCGTAGCAATCGCGAAAGATAGAGCAAGAAGGAGCGGTGCACCGACAATAAAATACCAGATGATAAAGACAAGGAGACCCGACCCGATAGCTCCAATGACCAGATATTTTGCAAACTTATCTGCAATTCTTTGCCCAGGAGCTTTTGAGTTCTGAGCTGTCTCCACTAATTTCATGATCTGTGCGAGAGCTGTTTCATCACCCACCTTCGTTGCCCGGAAACGGAGAGACCCATTCTGATTGATGGAGCCGCCAATTACTGTATCACCTAGTTTTTTTGTCACTGGAAAGGATTCGCCCGTTACCAATGATTCGTCAACGGCTGATTCTCCTTCGGAGACTTCACCATCTACCGGTACTTTGTCGCCTGGCTTCAAAAGGAGAGTATCTCCTACTTTGACTTCGCTTGTTGGCACCAGCACTTCCTTGCCATCACGAATGATACGAGCTTGAGGAGGCACAAGGTTAAGGAGAGCTCTCAGCGCGTCAGTCGTTCCGCGACGGGATTTCATCTCCATCCAATGGCCAAAAAGGACAAATGTAATAAGCATAGCCACCGCTTCGTAATAGGAATCTGTGCCCCCAATCAGAGTAAGCAAAACACTGAAGCCATAAGCTGCCGCGATACCCACCGCAATAAGTACAGCCATATTGAGCGTCCTATTCTTCAGTGCAAAATAGGTCGAATACAGGAAAATCCAGCCAGAGTAAAAGAATACCGGTGTGGTGAGAAGAAAAAGAAGCCACGGAAGAGGAAGTGGGGACGGAAGATTGAGACCGAGAAACTCTGTACCAAGGGGCGAATAGAGAATAATCGGTATAGTCAATATAAGAGCAAAGAAGAACTTGTTTCGAATATCGACTTCCATGAGACGAGCCATTTCCCGTCCCGCCAGTCCGGTATGATCCATACCCATCGTCATGGACATGCTCATTTTGAACTTCGCCCAAAAGCTCATTTGGGCCATGTCGTGAGAGGCATGACTAACGTGCTTACTATGATCCATAATTATTTATGCTCACCGTTATGCCCATGACCCTTATGCATGAATAAGTGCATCAATGGACACAAGAGAAGAACCAGATACGGCAATACTGAAAAGACATGCGATGTGTGATTTCTCAAAAGAAATACTAGCCCGACCAAACCAATAATCAAAATAACTAGCCATGTCTTTCGAGAAAATGTTTCGGTCTGTTCCATACATTTGAACAAAGGAATTAAACAAGTTCTCCGCGCTTCTCAAGCATCATATGATGAATCGTGCCAACTTGGAGCCAGATGGCGATGAGAATGAGAATCCCAGCACACAGCAAAGCATCTACTTTTGTCACCCCAAAAACCCTATTATCGGCGCCACTAAGTACTGCCGCTAAGAATGAAATGACTCCCACAAAACCCACCATGACACTGACAACATGCATTAATTTTGATAATTTCATATTTTTGAATGGATTGATTTATTAAAGAGAATCGACCACTTTCTTGAGCTTTGTCTCAACCTCGTCTGCTATAGCAACGAGGGCGGGATTTTTGACCATGCTCATAGCAACCGTCGGAAGAACTGCTGAAACAAAAGTCTCTCCGCTATCTTCGTACACAATAACGTTGCAGGGTAAAAAAAGCCCTATTTCTTTTTCACTTTTTAGAGCCCGGAAAGCAAACGGCGGATTGCACGCCCCGAGAATAAGATAGTTTTCATACTCAACATTGAGCTTTTTCTTGAGCGTCGCTTTCACATCGATTTCTGTAAGTACACCGAATCTTTCCTTTGAGAGTTCTTCTTTCACTTTTGATACCGCATCAATGAAAGAGAGGGGTACTTTTCGTTTATATCCATATTCCATAATCTTTACGTTAGGAAATAAGATCTTTCTTTTTGGACTCAAATTCCTCTTTGGTTATTTCACCTTTGGCATATCGCTCCTTCAGGATGTCCAATGCTGTATTATCCTTCTTTTCCGATCCTTGATTGGCAATCCACTGAACGAAGGCAACGCTACCCCAAATAATGAATGCCCAGAAAGCAATCATTACGATCCATCCGAAAAGCATTCCAAATGAACCCAAACCGTATCCATAACTCCAATTACCCATCATATGTCTTCACCTCCTTTCTTATA
Organism: uncultured Bdellovibrionales bacterium; assembly: GCA_964385515.1. Taxonomy (GTDB): domain Bacteria; phylum Patescibacteriota; class Minisyncoccia; order Moranbacterales; family UBA1568; genus SSEF01. Next base: position 16,508 of record CAYLPD010000007.1, on the reverse strand, counting down.
GTTACTTGTCATACGATTTCACTAATGTGATGATTTCTTCAAGCAACTCCTTTGAGAGCTTACTCTTTTTCGATTGAGAAGTGCTCTTGAGTCTTTCCTCGACATAACTCTGGATAATCCTTCTCTGGGCGCTACGCAGAAGCCCGAGGGTCGCCGCGTTCATCTGAAGCAAATCAATCGGTGGCCTTTTTACTTCAAGCATCGCAAGGACTTTTCGGATGTTGCTCGATGCTTTTTTCAGACTGATTATCACTTTCTTGTCCATACCCATTCCATCAAAGTTATTCCGAAATAGCGACCTGTCGCTGATATTTGAGTGGTTTAATGACACAGAGAGCACTTTCCACTCGCCCTCTCATCAAAACATAGAGGGACACCAGAAGGAGAACAATAGCCACGAGGGAAAGTTCTACGCCCTGAAAAGGCAAATAGGCAGCAGCACCGCCGAAACCGAGAAGAGCCAGTATCGGTAGCCCACAGCTGGCACAGCCGCTCCCCACTATTCCCAAGATTGAGCTTCCGCCAATAGCCCAATGCATTTTTCCTGAAGATCGGATTGATCGGAGACGATCAAGGGTAAGCACAAGATTTAATCCAGTCAGTATCGCGACAGTGGTCAGCAGGAAGAGGCTGAGTCCGGTCATAGCCGTCCACATACCTACGAGAAGTGCGATGAGAATATTCCATCTGTAACTCAACGAATGCGTCCCGAGTAGGGCATCCTGTACGAGGCTCGCATTCATGAGATACACGGTCGCTACGACATAGAGTATCGCGATTGCGGTGGCCGGTAGGATAACTTGTAGAGACCAAATTTGCCTCATAGGCCATTCTTTCTTATTTGCCATTTAACTTCTCGTCAATGATAGACTTGAACGCACTGAACGGCTGGGCTCCCATAATAAGCTGTCCCTCAATTTGTCCGTCCTTGCTTGAAGTACCAATAATCCATGAGGGCGTACCAGAAATTCCAGCGGCAGTCCCATCAGCCATATCCTTCGCTACTTCATCTTTGAACTTTCCTGAATCCAGACACTGCTGAAACTGGCTCACGTTGAGACCAAGATTCTTTGCAATCACCGGCAATTGTGTCAAAGCTAAACCTGTTCCACCGGCAGTAGTCTGGGTGAAAATTTGATCGTGAAACTTAAAGTAGGTGGCATCATTGCTTTGGCTTCTGGTACACTCAGCCGCTTCCGCTTCCTTCTGTGCATTCGCGTGAAAAGAAAGTGGAAAGTCCCGATAAACGAGCTTTACCTTACCTGTGTCGATATAAGCTTTCTTGAGTTCTGGGAGCAAATCAGTGAATGACTTCTTACAGAACGGACACTCGTAATCAGAAAACTCTATGAGCGTAATCGGAGCATTTTTGCTCCCTAAAACTGGATCATCATCAACAGAGACTTTTACCGGACCGCTTGGCTGGCCAGCCGGTTGCTGGGCGGTTGGCGTCGGACTCCCTGATGGTTGTGCCACTACCGCCGAGCCAGAGTCAGTTAGCCTCTGGAACTTTCCGCTGGAAGAAAGGATACTAGCGCTAACGATGAGTCCGCCGAGAAGAATTGATCCAGCAATAATCCAAGCCCCCCGACTTGGCATTTCTTCCTGCTTCCTCATACCAACTCCTTTTTCTGTCTCGCTTTCTCCGCTCTTTGCTTTCGCTTCTTCGCCCTCTTCTTCTTTATACCAGTCGTTCATAATGATGAATGTTAATGACTTATTATTTTTAACTTAATTGGTCTTTCCGACAGTGAACGAGAACATCATGCCACTTTCAGCATGTTCGAGGATATGACAATGTGCGACCCATGTGCCAGGATTGGTGGCTTCTAGAAGAATGTCCACCGTATCGCCCTTGGCCACCAGTGTCGTATCCGCCCACACAGGATTTTCATTTCTTATACCGTTCGTCGAGAGTACCATGAGACGCTGTCCATGAAAATGAATCGGGTGCTGCATCGGGTGCATTGACTGTGGGTCATTGAAAATACGGATTTTTACTTTGTCACCTACCTGGAAATTCCAGTCTTTAATATCCATGTTTGCTTTGTTGTTTGTTTTATCAACAAGCTTCCACTTCATCATGGCCGAGGTGGATTGAGCGTTCATGCCAGACATCGTATCTTCCCATTCCAGCGCATCGCCATCATCGCCCATACCCATGCCTTTATCAGACATAGCCATCCCACCACTGCCCATCGAGTGCATCCCACTCGGCATACCCTTACGCATCTCCGATGTCATATCCAGCGAGAGATTCAGGCTCTTGTCTGGTGTTTTTGAGAGATAGGTGTTCATGAGACCTTCCAACTCCGAAACAACAGCTGTATTCGTCCGTACAACTGAAAACTCATTACTATAGGAAGGATTAGCAAGCTCAGAGGAAACCGACACTTTACCCAAAGCATACTCCTTATCAGGCGTCTGATGTTTCATCGCATACTCACCTGACTTCTCGAAAAACACATCTACCACGCGACGCTCCCCGGGAGCAATCATTATCTGATCGACAAAAGTTTCTTTCTCATACTTTCCGACATCTGCACCCACGAGCTTCATCTTGGCTCCAGGAAGAACAAAATTGAAGAGTCTGGTATTAGCGGCATTCGTAAGATAGAGACGCGCTACTTCTCCTTGTTTTGCTTGAAGCTTGTAGTCTGTCTCTCCATTCACAAGCATGACATTGCCGAAGCGTCCCATAAGCGTGTGGTCAGCCACCTTGGCATCGAACGGGAGCATGCCTTTGTCATCAAGCGCGATATCATCAAGCATAAGAGGGATTTCCCGATTGACCGGCGCCCAATAGGCAGTATCTTTCGGTGTCACGATGATATTAGCATAGAGACCTGATTCAAGAGCATAGTCCGTCCTCACATGGGGGTGGTACCAGAATACGCCCGGGTCAGAAAATTTGAGCTTATAGGAAAACGACTCGCCTATGCCGATTTCCTTTTGAGTCACGCCCGGCACGCCGTCAAACGGATTGTCCATCCGTACTCCATGAGCATGGAGCGTGGTCGCGATGTCGCCGTCGTTCTTCAAATTGACCGTGATCTCTGAGCCCTCGGGAACGCGAATGGTCGGGCCGGGAAGAGAACCATTGTAGCTGAGCATTTTCACAGTACGGCCAGCAATCATTTTTTTAACGGGTGTGATGGCGAGATCAATCGACTGTCCATCTTTCAAATCAATGATGGAAGACGATGCCGCTTGTTTCGTCTCGACTGAAGGCGGAGCACCTAAGCTTGCAGCTCCTTTTCCAATGGGACCAACTTCTGCCTGGCGATTACTCATTCCGTACCAAGTAACCGAGCCTAATGCAACAACCACAACGAGTCCCCATACTACTTGTTTGTTACTCATAGAGTTCTATTTATGATTTACGAAACTATCCAATGATTATCTATGCTTCATTAGAGAGTCATGAATTGCATGAAATCATTTCCTTTCTTCTGGTATATCTCATATGCGGCCTGCTTAACGCCAGGCATACCAGGCGTCCCTGTCGGCATGCCCGGAAGACCAATCCCATCAATATCTGGCCTTTCTGAGAGAAGTTTTTCAACAGCAGCCAGTGGCACATGTCCTTCAACGAAGTAATCTCCGATTACTGTCGTATGACAACTCTGTTTATCTTCTTCAATACCGTATTGCTCCTTTATGGAACCCGTGTCCTCGGTGGATTTCACGTCGACCTCATATCCTTGCTTCTTCAACTCTGCGATGTAGCCGTTACAACACCCGCAATTCGGCGCCTTGTACACGATTGCTTTGTGCTCGATTGGAAGAGCAGCAACTTCTCCCGCGCTTTGCTGTACCGATGTTTCCAAAACAGAAACTGTTTTTTTGACACCGGAGCTTTCTCCGGAACGAGAGAAAAGCTCTCTTCCTCCAATCACTATTCCGAGCACTATAACTCCTATAAAGAATAAGCGGATCATAAGACTTGATTCATAATTATAAGGACATTATTTTTTGAACCGAAACTCCATACCGACAAAATGGAAAGCGTCCAAAACTGATCTCGTTTCGGGTAATACTCCGGCTACGATCACTGCATTGCCGAAGAAGTTATCAATCCGGTCTCCCTCTTTATCGAAGAGTTTTTCCGCTCGCATCACCGCTGCTTCCGCAGAGCCAATATAGATTGACTGGTAGCGTTTGCCACCGATTTTAACCGGGACAAAGGCATCTTCCGCCATCATTTTACGGAAAGTCTCAGGAACATTACTCTGGTTAACACGATAGAAGAACTTCAACTCTCCATTATCCGTCAGCAAAGCGTCAGCATCCGCCACGGTTTTTAGTCCATCAAAGCTTCCTTTGCTCAGGATATGAAACTCATCAAGAACGGTTCCGGTAGGCGCAAGTATTCCGCCGACGCGTATTTCAGGCACACCGAAAAATTCCTTAAGTGTTTCGCCTGACTTTTCGAAGAGCTTTTCCTGTTGCATCAATGCCGCTTCATTCGCTCCAATAAGCATCGTATTACCAGAGAGCACTAGTGTCCCATCCGATGCTCTCAAAGACCTCTCCGAGTTTTCAGTTCCCAGGAAAAGCTTTGGCATTTCCCCGGCAAGATTGAGTTTGATCGGGTTATCGGCAATATAGGCCGCAATTTCCTTGGTCGCGCCAAACGCCATCTCTCCAGCATTTGTTGTTTCCATGTTTTGACTACTAAACTTGGCAAACTGGAAGAAGAGTACCGAGAAAGCGATTACCATGACTAGTGGGGCTACCAGGGACGCGAAGTTTCTTCTTCCTGGCCTGAAGAAACGGAGTAGGAGAGAATTTCCTACAACAGAAATGGAGGATAAGGCCATAGCAAGACCAGCAAGCTCTGGCTTCAGTACGAGACCAACACCAGCAAAAACCCGAGCTGCTACCGGAATACCCATCACATTGTAGAAGAGGGCAAAGAACATATTCTGCTTGATCTTTGACATGCTTTCTTTAGAGAGCTCGATAGCCGTCACCACATCATGAACGTCGCTTCGCATGAGGACGATATCGCCTGCCTCCATAGCCACATCAGTCCCAGATCCCATGGCTACTCCTAAATCGGCTTGTGCTAACGCTGGAGCGTCATTGATCCCATCTCCCACCATGGCGACTCGTTTTCCTTTCTTCTGAAGCTCTTTAACGTGTTCCGCCTTATCCTCGGGGAGCACTTCAGCAAACACATTGGTCACACCGACTTGCGAAGCGATGGCATTGGCTGTCCGGACGTTATCGCCTGTAATCATGTAGACCTCAATCCCCATACTCTCTAGCTTTTTCACAGCGTCGCGCGAAGATTCTTTCACAGTATCCGCCACTGCCACTGCCCCGAGAACCTTTTCCCGAGTAGCCAAAATCATAGCGGTTTTTCCTTGTTCTTCCAGACGCATGAGTTTCCGGTTGATACGATCGAGCGGAAGTTTGATGACATCAGTAATCAATCTGTGATTTCCGAAGAAGTATTCTATGCCAGCGATGTTTCCCTGCACACCATGTCCCGGGATAGCCTTGAAGTCGTTCACGTCCTCCAAAACACAACCTTCTTCTTTGGAGTACTCATAAATAGCTTCAGCCAAAGGGTGTTCGGAAAGCTTTTCTAGACTGGCAGCTATCTCCAGGACCTCATCCTCATCGGCATCATTGAAAGTGAGGATATCGGTCACCTCTGGCTTTCCTTTCGTGAGCGTACCGGTCTTATCAAAGATGACCGCATCAATCTTGCAGGCCGCCTCCAAGGCTTCGCCACCTTTGATGAGAATCCCGTTTTCCGCACCCTTCCCCGTACCCACCATGAGCGCTGTCGGTGTCGCCAAGCCTAGAGCACAGGGACAAGCAATCACTATGACAGCGGTGAACGCCATGAGAGCGAAGGCCAACGTGGCTCCGAGGAAGAAGTACCAAACCACGAATGTGAGGAGGGCGATACCGATCACGGCCGGAACGAACCAGGCGGAAATACGGTCGGCGAAGTTCTGAATAGGCGCTTTCGAACCCTGCGCCTCTTCGATAAGACGGATGATCTGTGCCAGTGCCGTTTCGCTTCCTATTCGTGTGGCCTCGAATTCAAATCCGCCTGTCTTGTTGACTGTGCCACCGATCACCATATCGCCTTCATTTTTTTCTATCGGGAGACTTTCTCCAGTAATCATAGATTCATCCACAGCCGAAGATCCTTTTGTAATTTTCCCATCGACAGGAATCTTCTCGCCAGGGCGGACGATAATAGTATCACCGTGAACAACTGCATCTACTGGTACATCGAGCGTTTCACCGTTTCGCATTACCCGAGCTGTTTTGGCCTGAAGACCCATGAGCTTCTTGATAGCATCAGACGTTCTTCCCTTCGTTCGAATCTCAAGCCATTTGCCAAGAATCACGAAAGTAATAAGGAAAGCCGCTGTCTCAAAGTAAAGCTCCGGGATCTTCATCCCAGGCTCTCCGATGAGGCTGCCGTTTCTCACCACATAGAGGATGAAGTTGACGAGACTGTAGAAGAACGCGGTGGACGTTCCAATAGCAATGAGACTGTCCATATTGAACGTCTTCATCTTAAGCGCCGACCAGGCGCCTTTATAGAATCCCGCTCCAATGATGAACTGAATCGGAATCGTGAAAAGCAGAGAATACACTCCGATATACGGTAAGATTGCCTGTCTGCCTGGAAGAACGAAGAAATCCAATAGCATGAAGTAGAGCATCGGAAGACTTAAGATGAAACCAAAGACGAATTTGTTGAAGTAGCTGCTGATTTCTCTGTCGCGCTTGCGACGCTCATACTCGGTATCTTTTGGGTCAACTTCCTCCGCTTTATACCCGGCTTTGGCCACCGCTTGTTTGAGCGAGGAAACCTCTGCTGTATTTTCATCAAACACAACCAAGGCCTTCTCAGCAGCGAAATTCACATTCGCCTGTTTGACCCCCGGTACTTTCTTGAGCGAACGTTCAATCAGATTGGCGCAAGATGAACAGTGCATGCCAAACAAGGAAAGACTTACTCGTCTCTGTGAATCAAGACTTGTACCGACCCTTCCTTCTGCTCTCTGATTAACAAGGGGAACGACTGTTTCTTGATCCGACAGATTGCCTCCATTCCGAGAGAGGCCTCCTCCAATGCCCTGGATATTGCCCACAGCTCTCAGAATTTGGTTGACGATATCTTTCGACGGAGTGCCCGTCTCTGGCATATCGACTTCCGCTGATTGACTATTCGAGATGGTTCCCTCGAAATATGGCCTGCCGTTTCCATCTTCCAAAACTTTGCCTTCAGCTTCTACCCGAGATTCGATTTTTACCTTCAGTCGAACATCTGTAGATTTATCCTTATCATTTTCACGACCCACCTCTGTCGAGGTAGTAGCTTCATCTGAAACAATTCCCTGGTAGCCTGCTTGTTTGATGGCCTCCAGTGCTTGTTCTATAGTGTTTTTTTCCTCATCAAGAAGAAATGTCCCCTGGTCTGCTTTGTGATCAATCTGAATCTCGCTGATTCCGGGTAGTTCTTTGAGCTCCTCGCTAATGAGCATTTCACAGGAGTGACACGTCATTCCCTTGATGGATACTGTTATTCGTTTAGTCATAAGAAGATGTCATAGAGTTATCAATCAAATATTTTACGCAGCCGTCACGGTATACTCCATTCCTCGAAGCGCGTTTTTAACTTCTGATACATTTATTTCGCGATTCGCGGAAAGCTCGGCTTTCCCATCCTTTGTGATGGAAAACTCTAACACTCCACCAATCTTCTTCATTTTCATCGTGATAAGTTTGACACATGAGTCGCAGTGCATGCCTGCGACATTAAAGAGTAATTTGTACATAGTCTTAGATTTCATTCGAATGTTTAGCTTGATGTTTGCTCCGTCTGTCAGTTGGCGGCCACGACGGTGAATACGCCTCGATACATTCCCATGGAACACGAAAACGGGATCTGACCGATTTCTTTCGGCGTAAACTCAATGATGTTTTGTCCGAGTGACAGATTCTTTCGCACCCCGATTTTTGAAGCAATAACCGTTGAAGCACAGGTGTACTGGTCTTTAGCATCAATAACCCATTTGACTGGGATGCCTTGCTGAATGGTAAATTTGCTCGGGGCATAGCCACTGGAACTTTCTGTCATGCGTACTACCTGAACGCCATTTTCAATTTTTACACTCGGATCAGTTGACTGAGCAACCACTGCTTTTGTATCAGCGCTAGAAACAGTCCCAAGTTCCCAATCTGTAAGATTAAGACCGTTATTGATATTGAAGAAGGCCAGCGCTATGACAACGATGCCAGCGAATTTGAAGAATCGCTGAGCAAAAATACCCTTAATAACAGAAGTTAATCCGCCGATACCCAGCAGTCCTGGCGCTGTTCCGAGAGCGAAGAGTCCCATGATGAGGCCTCCCTGTACGAAGCTCCCTGTGCTTACAGCGTAGATCTGCATGGCTTGAGTGAATCCACAGGGCAGGAAAAATGTCATAGCACCCAGGACGAATGAATTTTTGTGGCTATACTCTCTCTGTTTGTCGCTGATACCCAGTAACCGACTAATTCCCTTTGGAAGAGCAAAATTTACTGTTTCCAACCGTGGAAACACGCCTGTCAGTTTCACACCAAGAAGTAGCATAACGACGCCAACGGCTATGGTAACGATACCAAGAGTGGTTCCAGAAAGCTGGAGAAATGAGCCTAGTGAACCAAGAAGACCACCAAGGACGGCGTACGAGAGGATGCGGCCAAGGTTGAAGAAGAGATGCGGACGAAACTTCTGAAGTGGTGTGGCTTCGGGATGCTTTTCTGAATGCCTAGCTGATATCCCAAGGATCAATCCTCCGACTAGAGCGAGACAAGTCGAGAATCCAGCGGTAAGCCCAATCATGAGAGCCACCGAAAGACTCGTCGGCTTCGCCGTGCCCCCGATGTTTATGAGATCAGAAATTCCAAATTCTTTGAGAATAAAGTAGAGTCCAATCACAAACAAAAATGCGATGCCTAGATCCTTGTAATCACTAGCATTCCGACTCAACCAAGGTTTCTTACCGACTACACCAATCGTATATCCAGCTCCTCGCACGGCATCTTCGATCGCTTGCTTACCTGGTTTTACCTCATACGAAACTTCAGCGACTCCCTTCTTGTAGTTGACGTAACTTTTCTTGATTTCTGGTATTTCGGAGAGCTTATCTTCAATAAGAATCTCACAAGATCTGCAGTGCATCCCAGCAATAGGTACAACAAGTTTTTTCATAGAATACGTTGATTTGACAATTAAAGCCCATTTCACAAAGTAAAATGGGTACAAAAAGTGCCAGGGCAGAGAAGGGTTATCCAAAAGATAAAAACTTTCTCAGTTTCCTGACACTTCAAATCAATCTATTCTCTTTTGGCTACGGAAAGAAGAGTCTCTTGTAGAGGTGGAATTTCGGGCGGTTCGTAGGCTCCGAGATCCAATTCATCAACATGTGATGGGAGTATAAAAGTTCCCTGTGAGGGCAGAGCCGGGAGCTCTAAAAGTTCTTTGGCTTTCTTTATTGTTCCTACATTGTTTTTAGCTTGCCCGCAATCCGTAGAACACGTTTTCACGTGACTTTGGGTAAGTGGCGCATGTACCATCAAGCCCATATCATTAGCCTCCGTAACCTCATCCTGGTCACTTGCAGAGCCCTGATTGTCCATATCCATCACACCCGAAGAGGCTTGAGCTGTGAGCATGGGGAAAAGACATGACCCCCCAGTTGAGAGCATCACCGCTAAAATAAGCGCAAAAAGAGGTATTTTTTTCATCTTTATCATAAAGCCCCTCTACAATACCATGATTCTCACAAAAGCTCAACCATCACGCTATCTGGCATAGTTTTTTGCCTATTAGAATGACTCTCAAGGTGTATAGAACACTGTCATTACTTTCCATTAAGAGTACCGCCCTAGATACGGCCCAATTCAGCTAACTTACGAAAGTGCGCTCCCAATGCGGTCAACTTGCAGCTTTTTGATTCAATAGCAGCATTGTACATATGAGGCACGTCCACGGGAATTACTAATCCGTGTCGATTACACTTTTGTAGCTCATCGAAGATTCGCGTGTTGTCGGGATTGACTGGAAGATGTCTCAAATTCTCAGGGATATTTTTTCTATCAGGTTCGAATGATGGATCAAGGGAGAACTGGTCTGTTGGGCTTTTAAAATATACTGGCAATCGCCTTAAAATATCAGGTGCTATTTTTGGCGCCACATGACGAAGTGTCACAAAAGATTGTACGTTTGCCTTATATATTGGACGTTGCTCCCAAGAGCCAAGAGTCTGGTCTATGTGGGAGTAAACCGAGGCAGGAGTAATACGTCCCAATATATCTGCAGAACTTCCACTCAATCCATCTAAAAGAATACTTGTGAATAATCCCTGCCCATTATTCTCTGCCGCCGTCTGTTCGCGGTGACATGCTGTAAGAATAGTTACTCCATTTCCAATGACAGAAATTTGGCTCTTCCCTAGTCCGGCAACTTCACCAGCATAACCTGAATTACAGCTATCTAGTATAATCACTGTGGATTTGATCCGAGGGGAGGCCTCATTTGCCATTCCTAAGAGTTCCGCAAGAGAGATGCCCCAACTTCCTTTCTTCCCGTCTTGACTAACAATATAGCCAGTATTCGTTATAGGATCGATAATTCCATGACCAGCAAAATAGAAAAGCACCGTCTCCGCATCGCCGGAAAAAAGTTCCTGTAGCGCTGTTTGGATTACCTCGCTTGTAACATCCTTACTGTCACTACTAATAAGTCTTATATCAAAGTTTGGCGAACCATCACCATTTTTTTCAAGAATATTTGAGATCGATACAGCGTCATTCTCACAACCAGAAAGAGGTGAGTTTAGGTATTTATCGATGCCAATAATGAGAGCCTTTCTCATAATGCATTTTTGCCCTCACCCATGAGCTGGTCAATGGCATTTGCTATATTATCCCAGTTCCATCCAATCACTCTGTTGCGTGGTAGTCCTGCGGGCAAAATACTACTGACACCTGCTCCATCGACGTACACACCAAAAACAGGGATGTTGTTTCTGCCAGCAAAAGCAATCTCTCTCACAACGCCAGAAGCGGAAGCCATATTCTTTCCGACAAGAACGGCTACCATGTTTGACCGGCAAATCTTGTCTTCAATCAATTTTTCCCATTGGTTCTGTGGGAGCGATGCCTTCGATGACCAGTCTTCAATATTAAAAGGCGTCTTTGAATTTTTTGCTTGACCTGCAAAAAGGTATTTTTGCGATTCATCGTTATCAAAATCAAAACTGATGAACACTCTTGGACTCGGCATAAATTTTAGAAGTAACCAGTTAGTGCTTCTTATCTCTTGGTGGATTGGTATCCTTACCCGGCCATACCGTATCTGAATCGCGAAACTTTCCGTTTAAACCTTTAATTCTAACTTCACCACCACCAGAACTTGCGGAGAGACGTTTTGCGACTGCTTCGGCCTGTCTCTGGAGAGAGGTTAGCCCGCTCGCACGTTGAGCACCTTCTTTAAGAACTTTCCACTTATCTGACTCCTTGTCTTTCGAGACGTAATAGTTTGCCATAACATTAAAATTATTTGTTAGAGACTTGGGATGGTTGCCTTAACCACTCCCTGAATTTGAAAATCCTCCGTGAGGATAATGGGCTTGTGCTGTGGATTATTTGACTGAGGTCGCAATACCACTGCACCGTCACCGATGTGAAATTTTTTGACCGTTGCGGCGTCGTCGATGAGCGCCACTACTTTATCGCCTTCATCAGCTGTTGATTGCTGTTCCACGAGAACTAAATCTCCATCGTTGATGCCAGCCCGATTCATGGAGTCACCATTAGCACGAAGTAGAAAATATTCATGACCTGGTTTTGCCAACTGAGTCGATACGGGGAAATAACCCTCAATATTTTCTTCGGCCAGTATCGGCGTTCCACAAGCTACATTCCCTACCAATGGGATATTCACTGTCCTAGCATGGGAAATAGTGTTCTGAAGATCTTGAACCATCTGGATACTTCCGTCTGCTCTTTTTTTTAGCAACCCCTGGCTAACCAATTTGTCAAGAATCAATGCGGCAGAGCGCGGTGACTGATAATTGAGGGCAGTCATTATCTCCCTAACTGAGGGGGTTTTGCCACCATGAACTACCCGATTCCTGATAAAGCGCATGGCTTCTGATTGCTTCACTGAGAGCTTGTTTGCGTAAACCATAATACAAGTGTATACTACTGTATGTACGTATGTCAATATCATTATGGATCAAAAAATTGTAGAGATAGTTCTAACGGATATTCAGCTCCACATTGTGAAGCCGCGAAAGCCCGTTTCACCTGCCCGAGCCATTGAAAAGTCTCTCCGAAATGGCAAGCCCGGTAGATTTTACAGTAAGAGCATCACCCCTACCCCAACCAAACCCGGGACTTTCAAGTTTTCTGTTCCACTATCCGAAGATATGTTGAACCTCAAAGAGAAGCTGGAGAAAGAGGGAAAGGAAGTACGTTTTGTTCTGCCACCGGAAGGACTAAACATCTATGCTGGAAAAGATACCATTGAGTTTATTGACGCCCAGAAAAAGAAGAGAGTTGACAAGAAAAAGATTTGAGTATATTTTTGAAGTGTTAGCAGTACATTATACGGAGTACCACTTATTTCGGTGAAAACCGATAGGAGGTAAGAAACGGAAACGGTTCTTACCAAAGAGGCTCTGCCTCGGTCGTGCCCATCTTGTAGGAAATGTTCGAAAACGAATTGTTTTCTGATATTTCCTACAAGGTGGGCTTTTTTGTTTGTCTAATTATTTTTATCAACCATATGCAGAAGGAAAAGTTGAAAGTGCAGTACGTTGATGCCTCGCTCCTCAAGGCATCCGAATATAATCCACGCAAATGGAGCAAGGAGTCCGAGGAACAACTCCAAGAGAGTATCAAGCGTTTCGGACTGGTTGATCCATTCGTAGTGAATGGAGCGCCAGAACGGATGAACACCCTCATCGGCGGTCACTTCCGTTTGGCGATGGCCAAGAAGCTCGCCATCAAGGAGGTACCGGTCGTATATATCTCGGTTCCCGACATCGAGAAGGAAAAAGAGCTGAACATCCGTCTCAACAAGAACACTGGTGAGTTTGACTGGGATCTCCTCTCGAACTTTGATGAGCAATTCCTCGGGAGCGTTGGGTTTTCAAGCGAAGAGCTGGACGACATCTTTGGCATCGATGACACCCCTGGGACATTTGATTTGGAAAAGGAGCTCGCCAAGCTCAAGATCGATCAGATTGAAATCAAAAAGGGCGATGTCTGGCGTTTGGGTGAGAGCCGAATCATGTGTGGTGATTCAACCATTGAATCCGACATGCTGAAGCTCATGAATAACGAAGAGGCCACCATGTGCTTCACAGACCCTCCATATATTCTCGACTACCTCAAAGGGAAGAAAAAGAATGGAAAACCAATTGAAGGGTTCGGATACAAGCGGGATCGGAAGTATCTCGAGACTGATGTCCTGCCAGATGACTTCACAGAGAAATGGATGGGAAACATCGCCAAAGTAGCCTCTGAAAACTTTTCCATCATCTGCTATGAGAATTGGAAGAATCTCCGCACTATCTGGGGACAGATGGAGAAGCGCTGGAAAGTGAAAAATATGATTGTCTGGCATCTACCTAACCGGGTGCAGGGATTTTCTGCCAAGTACAAATTCTTCAACAAGCACGATATCGCCATGGTGGGCGGTGCAGGCGATGTCGAGTACAACTTCTCCCCAGAAGAAGAGCCTCTCCAAAACGAATACGAAACCGCTCTCTACGCCACAAGCGGCAAGCCTCACTGGGAACGATACGAAAAGGGAAAGAAGTTCTGCCCAACTGATTTTATTGAGTACACAGCTGACGATGAAAAGCATTCCGGGCAAGGGATTGTCTTTGGCACCAAGCCTCTAGAAATCCTCATTCCCTATATCAAGGTCCTGACGAAGCGCGGAGATCTCATTGTCGAGCCGTTCGGCGGGAGCGGATCAACCTTGATGGCTGCCGTAAAAATGAAACGGCGGTGCTACATCATGGAGAAATCACCTATCTATGCAGAAGTAATCCGTCACCGGTGGGAAAAGCTCACAGGTAAGAAGGCAGAAAAGATATGAAAAATACCAAGCAGAAGCAGCTCTTCCTCGAGCACCTCCAGAAGATCCCTATCGTGCAGGTAGCCTGCGAAAAGTCCGGTATCGCCAGAGCCACGATTTATCGCTGGCGGAAAGAGAGTCAAAAGTTTCGCAAAGCCATGGAGGAGGCTCTCACTGAAGGCGAAGCACTCATCAACGATATGAGTGAGTCTCAACTCATCTCGCTCATCCGTGACAAGAACTATCCGGCGATCAACTTCTGGCTCAGGCATCGCAATCCGAAGTTCAGAGAACGGGTCGAGGTGACAGGCAGCATAGCCACCAAACAAGAGAAGCTCTCCAAAGAAGAGGCGAAGCTTGTGCGGAAAGCCCTCCGCCTCGCTTCCTTCACTAAGAAATCCAATTCATAACCACAACCCTATGCCTCAAGAAATTCCCCAATCGCTCATTGATCGCATGCTCAAGAACAAAAAGGTACGCACGGCCATTACCCGAAAGAGTCATTATCTGTTCTTCCACCTGTATTTTCATCATTATGTCCTCTACCAAACAGCTGATTTTCAACGAGAAATATTTGGACTGACAGAGAACAAAGATGTGAAGAATTTCTTTATCGTCGCCTTCCGAGGTTCAGCCAAATCAACCATCATCACCATGTCGTATCCGATTTGGGCAATCTTGGGCGAACAGCAGAAAAAGTTCGTCCTCATCCTCTGTCAGACTCGGACACAGGCCAAGCAGCACATGGTCAACCTCAAGCAAGAGCTGGAGAACAATGAGCTCCTCAAGAATGATCTCGGACCCTTTGAAGAGGATGCTGATGAATGGGGAACAACTTCATTGGTGTTCTCAAAACTCAACGCGCGAATCAGTGTTGCTTCATGCGAACAGAGTATCCGAGGTTTTCGACACAACCAGTATCGACCGGATCTTCTCATTGGTGATGATGTGGAAGACATGAATTCCACGAGGACAAGAGAAAGTCGGGACAAAACCTATCAATGGCTCACGAGTGAGGTTATCCCATCTGGTGATCGAAACACTCGTCTGGTTATTGTAGGAAACCTCTTGCATGAAGATTCCCTTCTCATGCGTCTCAAACAGGATTTGGACGAAGAGAAGACCGAAGGCGAATTCAGATCTTATCCATTACTGGATGACAATGGCATCTGTCTCTGGCCAGGAAAATTTGCTACGGCTCAAGATATTCAAAACGAAAAGAAAAAGGTCGGCAGTGACGTTGCTTGGCAGAGAGAGTATCTACTCCGTATCGTACCCGACGAAGGGCAAGTTATTTTCCCTGAGTGGATTAACTATTATGATAGCTTTCCCGTCTTCGATGGCAGCGATGAGACTGACTATCGCTATACCGCCACGGGAGTCGATCTCGCTATCTCTAAGAATGATACCGCCGACTATACAGCACTCGTATCCGCAAACATCTACGGTTGGGATGATAAGGTAAGCATCTACATTCTTCCGGATCCAATTAATCGACGGATGGACTTTCCAGAAACTGTCGACCAAATCAAGATTCTCTCACATGTCTCTAAGGAAAAATACCCGTACTTCTATATCGAAGAAGTCGGATATCAAACGGCGCTTATCGAGCAATTGAAACGCGAGGGCGTACCAAATATCGAGGGGGCCAAGGTGCATGGTCAAGATAAACGGGCGCGGCTTGCCCTCACTACCGCCCTCATCAAATCAGGCGTTGTCTTGTTTCCAAAGAAAGGTGCTGAGCGCCTGATTCAGCAACTAACCGGATTTGGTATTGAAAAGCACGACGATCTGGCGGACGCCTTCGCCATCTTGGTACTCAAGACCATGCAGGGCTATCATTCGTATCCGCAGATTTACTTCATTTAACGAGGAAAAATTAGGGAGGTTTCAAGGGATTTTTAGGGGTCTAGACAAGAATCCGGGTCTGCGTCATTGATTGGGTTACGCCTATGAATAACGCACCATTCCAGACTTCCTCAAGAGTCGTCGAACAACAGGAAACCGAGGTCCCGATAAAGACACGTTACTGTCTTTATTCTAGAAAAAGCTCGGAATCCGAAGAGAGGCAAGTGCTTTCCATCGACTCTCAAGTAAAGGAGATGCTCCAGATCGCTGAACGCGATGGACTGGAAGTTGTTGAGATCCGGAGAGAAAGTCACTCGGCGAAAAACTCCGGGCAACGCCCCGTGTACAACGAGCTGATCGAGGATATCCGCAAAGGTCGATTCAACGGCATCCTCACCTGGGCACCGGATCGACTGAGCCGCAACGCCGGCGATCTCGGGTCGCTTGTCGATCTCATGGATCAAAAGCTTCTCCTCGAAATCCGCACCTACGGACAAGTGTTCACCAATTCACCGAATGAGAAGTTCCTCCTCATGATCCT
>CAYLPD010000006.1:5486-44479 GCA_964385515.1 uncultured Bdellovibrionales bacterium | reverse complement strand
GGTGACATTCCCCATCTCGATATAATCGTCCGTCCCATCAAAAGTCACCGCGCTCCCAATCTTTCCCGTACTCCAGGTGGGACCACCTGTGAGAGTGCCCGTGCTTCCGTTGCCAGTAGCATCAGCAGCGCTTGTTCCGGTGTTTTCGTCGAGCTTCCAGTAGCCAGCCAGACCCTCTTCCAGAGCGTCGTCACCGGGGCGAGTGTTCAACTTCACCTTGCCCATGTCATACAGACCCTGCACTTCACTCACTGCAAGCACCCGATTGTAGAGACGAAGCTCATCCAGAGACGATACGGCTACTGTGCCGCCTCCTGCCCCGATCCTTGCATCAGCTGCAACATTCGTTATGTCTGCCCCATTATGAACGCTTGTGTTATTGCGTCCGATAAAAGTGCCATCGACATAGAAGGAAACCCCGGCATCACGGTCAATCACTATGCCCACCATGTGCCAGACACCATCGTTGAGAAGAGAGGGAGCCTCTGCCGAATAATAGATATTCGTTGCGCCCGTATCCACACTGGCCCCCAATTCATTTGTCGCTGGAGCATAGTATGCGACGTATCCCTCCGTACCTTCCCCTCCCTTGCCGAACAAGTCGATCCGATCAGTCGCTTCTGTTGTCTTTAGCCATACTGATACGCTCATGTCACCCGTTCCCATTTCAAGGTTTGTCCAACTGTTGAGGTAAATGAGCTCCCAGGCCGTACCATCGAAGTGAATCGCCTGGCCGATTTTTCCAGCAACGGAAGTGACGTTTGCAGGTGTAGGGATATCGCCATGATTACCATTCCCTGATCGGTCTTTCACCTCACTCGTCGTATCGCTCCAGACAACGTCCGCCCCATCAAAGGTCCAGTAGCCGACCAGGCCACTGGTGAGTGACCCCGTTGCGGTTTTGTTTACCTTTGTCGACGCCCGCGCAGAGAAATACCAATAGCCCGCGGCAATGAGGCCGAGTGCGAGCAGGATACCGACGTATTGGATGATGCGAGCACGGGTGAGAGACATACCTGAGCAATTTCTAATTTTCAATTCTCAATTTTCAAACAAGACTTGACTGTTTCAATGTGTTAATCCTTCGGTTTTTCCTTTAGGGAACTCGAAATCTTATTGAAAATAAGCGTTAATTCGTGAGCTTCCCTCCAAAGATCCTTCAGACTATCTTTATCATTCGAACTCGCCTCGGCCAAAAGCTCAATCCAATACTTCGTTTCCTGAATTTCCTTCCGACAGATATAAATTTTATTGCGAAAATCTTTCTTTGAACTCGCTCCATTGGCCTCGCAATAGTTCGCTCCGACGCTCGTCGCTGATCGACTGAGCTGCGAGACGATATTCCTATTTACTTCATTGAGCTTTGTTTTCAGAAGACGGCGAATAACTTTTTTGGAAAACTCTCTCGTTCTCTCTTCAAGATCGTACTGCATAGGAGGTGACTGCTCATTTCTCAACAATTTCCAACATTACATTCCGTCATTAATTTCATTGTTTGAAAATTGAAACTTGTACATTGAAAATTAGTTAGGCTACCTACTCTGTCACTTTCCATTTTGAGGTTTGCATTTTGATACAGCCAGCAACTGCCAAGCTCTCTCCAAGTATACCATTTCTCCCCGCTGTTCTAGTGCCACTCACTACCGGTACGCGGCGCGGACAGCGTTCACGATAACGAGTGCGTCAATCACTTCCTGGAGGATGGCACCGTGAACCGGCGGAAGATAACCGAAAGCTCCGGCGAACATACCAATGATAGACAAACCAATACCGATGAGCATGCTCTCACGCGCGATCCGGTACGAACGGCGGCTGATATGGATAAGCTCCTGGAAAAGTCCGATGTCACGCTTCAAGATGACCGCATCCGCCGCTTCGAGCGATAAACTGTTCTCTGTCCCAGAAAAAACCACGCCCACATCGGCCAAAGCGAGTGCCGGCGCATCATTCACACCATCACCCACCATGATGACGATTTTGCCAGCTTGTTTGGCCTCTTCAACGACTGCCATCTTTCGGGTCGGATCACATTCGGCAATGATGGGCAGACCGTAACGGTCGAGTACCCGATGGGCATTGATTTCCTTGTCGCCGGTCAAAACCGAGAGAGCAAATCCCCGCTCACGGAGATAGCGAAAGGTCGTTTCGATTCCCGGCTTTGGCACATCATCAAAGACGAAGCGCGCGATAGGACCAGCGGAGCCGTGGAGTTCGACGGCCATGCCATCGGCTGATCGACTTTTTTCAATGCTGTACTCCTCCCCATCAACCTGCCCGCGAATACCTTCACCGAGTTTTTCTGTCACCGCGGTTGCGTCAAGGTCGACACCCTGCCGAGTCCGATTCTCAGAAACAAACGCCCGGGCGATCGGATGGAGTGAATGTTCTTCGAGCGCCGAGGCGAGCGCAAGCGCACGGTCTTCACTGATCGCTGCCCCCAGCACCTGCACGGCACGGAGCGCTGGTACACCCAATGTCAATGTCCCCGTCTTATCAAAATAGATCGTTGTCGCGTTTGCAATCCGTTCGAGCGTCTCTGGGGTTTTGATAATGATATGGCGCCTCGCAGCTTTGGATAGTCCTCCGAGAAAAGCGATTGGTGCAGCAATAAGGAGCGGGCAGGGAGTCGCGACGACGAGCACCGCCAGAAATCGTTCCATATCACCTGTCACGAGGTACGCACCGAGGGAAAGTATAAGTGCAATAAATGTGAACGGCCAATTGAGCCGACCCGCGAGGCGCACCAGTGACGAGGGTTCACGCTTCCCCTCACTCACGATGGAGAGCATGCTCTGATACGTCGAATGACTGAAATCCCCGCTCACCGTAAGTGTCACAACCTCCCCCATGTTCACGATACCACTCCGCAGCTTTTTGCCCGACCGATATGCAACTGGTTCCATCTCACCGGTCAGATTGGCTTCACTGAAGAGCCCATCTGGGGAACGCAGTGTCCCGTCGAGTGGCACCATCTCCAGATGCCGCACCGAAAGTGTCTCACCGACCTGGATCTCCTGAAGCGGCACTTCCGCAAACACCCCGTTGCGTTCAACCAAGGCACTTTTGGGCAAGAGACGGAAGAGTTCTTCGAGTGAGGCCTCAGCCCGGCGCGTGCCATAGTTCTCAAGCGCCCGAGAGAGCGAGATCATGAGTGCGACAATCGCTCCTGCCAGCCACTCCCCCAGAAAAAGCGATGTGATAAGCGCCAGGAAAGCGATATAGTCAAGATCCCATTTCTTGAGCCGAATGCGTTCCCAAGACTGGGCGCCAAGAATCAATAGACCGGTAACAACCGCTAGGAGATACGGCCCAGGATGATGCCAGCTCAGTCCCAAGACAAGGAGGGCTAAAAGGGCGAGGCTAAGCGGATTATCTTGAATAAATCGGAACATAATGACATGGTATCACGGAAATATCATGTCGTTTGAACCAACTACCTGTGGGGCCTGAACCAAAAGGATAACGGCGTGGGAGAATAAACGAGAAGAAGCAAAAGCATGTTGACAAAAATACCAGGATTGGGCTTGACTAAAGGATTTATCTCTGCTATCATCGACTGAATACATCATTTATTTTCTCTCCATCAACGTATGTTCCAAGCCTTCTTCGCCCGCCTCGAAAAACGCCCGGTACTCAGTTTCATAGTCGTGTTGGGCGTGCTATTTGGTATGATTGCACTCTCGAGCACCCTCCGGGCTCCCGAAGAGGCTGCCGCTCCCTCTAAGCCAGATGCTAAATCCTCACGACTGTTTACTGTCGGTCAGGATGAAAATTTCTTGACAGCCACTGCTCAAGTGAAAAAGTCCGACACTATCGATATCATCGCTCTTGCTCCGGGCATCGTGAACACTCTCACTGTTCGTCCCGGCCAAGCGGTCGTACGCGGCCAGACCGTAGCGACTTTGACTACTGACTATGCGAGCGGCATCGCGGCTCTGACTCAGGAACGCGCCTTGCTCCAAACTGAGCTCACTGAAAAAAGTTATGCCACCGAAAAAAAGATCATTGAACTTGAAAAGAAAATCGCCAAGGCTGACAGCACCAAGACCGACCGTGAGTCAGAAGCGACCGTCAAACAATTGACACTCGACCTCAAACGCCTCAAGCTCGATCGAGAGACCGCTCGCATTGACCTGGAGCTCGCTCGCCGTAGCGATGCTGCCCTCCATCCGAAAGCACTGACCTCCGGCTCAGTCGAACATATTGCCGTAAAGCCAGGGGATCTCGTTTCTGCCGGTACCGTTCTCATGACGGTACACGCAACCACTGGGAGCAGCACACTCGAAACAGTCCTCCCGAAGAAAATCGCCGATGCATTGCAAAACTCCGGTATCGCCACCTTGCAAATCGATGAAACGCCCTATGCATTACCCCCAGGATACATCGCTCAAAGTGAGAACGCGGCAGGTCTCGTTGTCGTGACCTATCCCTTGCCGCACGATCTGTCCAATCGTCTGGCTCAAAACGATTTTGTCACGGTATCAGTCCCGCTCGTCAATCGCTACCGGGATGGCTTCCTTGTCCCCATCGATGCGATTCGGTCAACCTCAGTCGCGACGTCAGTCGTCATCATGGAAGCTGATCATTCCACACGCAGCCAATCCGTCACGCTCGGCGAAACCATTGGTTCCTCGGTTGTTATCAACAGCGGTCTGGCGCCAGGCAAGACCATCGTTTTGAATGCGACGGTCCTCCCAGGAGAAAAGATCGAGCCGATTCGATAGACTACAGTTTCATCAACCTAGCCCCACCGGTATGACCTATACCAAAAATTTTTTTGCTCGGCTTCAGTTTGACGAAACACTCCGAGACAGTCTCATCGGACGCTACTTCCGTAGTACTCGCGCCATTATTCTCGTGACTGCAACCCTGATCATCGCTGGGACGGTTTCTTATGTATCGCTCAAGAAGGAACTCAATCCAGATATCCAAATCCCCACGGTGATCATCACGACGGCATTTCCAGGTGCAGGACCCGAAGACATTGAGGATCTCGTGACGATTCCAATCGAAGACGCGGTCAACGGGTTATCCGATGTCACTCGAGTTACATCAAACTCACAGGAAAGCTTTTCCTCAGTCATTGTGGAATTCTCGTCCACCGTCGATCCAGACAAGGCAAAAAATGATGTCCAAAATGCTGTCGATCGCGTCGCCAATCTCCCTGACGCGAGCCAAGACCCGTCGGTCGAGGTGATTGATTTCCAAAACCAGCCAGTGATGTTGTTTGCTCTCTCGTCACCTGATGATGAAAGTGCATTGCCAGTGATTGCCGATGAACTCCTCGAGCGAATCAAAGCATTGTCCACTGTTGAAAAAGTCAATCTCACCTACCGCCAAGACCCGGAGGTTTCAATTCTTCTTTCGCCAGAATCCATTGCCACTCAAAAACTTGATATCTCCAGTCTCACCCGATCAATCCAGTCTGCTCTTGGGAGTTTTCCCGGTGGCACCCTGGCTTCCTCAGGGACGACTCTCTCCTTCGATCAGGAGAAAAGCGTCCGTTCCCTAGATGATCTCCGCGCTCTCCCCGTGATACTCGGAGGAAAAACAGTTCCGCTCAGCAGTATCGCTCGCATTGAAGAACGTGAGCAATTTGGTACCGTACCCGCTTTCATGCTCAACCAAGAACACGATGCTGCTCGCGCGATTTTCTTTGCTGTCTACCAGACCGAGAGTGCCGATACCCGTGCGACTATCGACACTCTCACCGCCGCCCTCGCTGACTACCGTTCCGTATCGCCCGTTCAGTTCAAGGTGTCAACCTATTTCAATGGCGCTGAGGAAATTGATCGCAGTTTCAGTCAATTGCAGCGTGACTTCCTCATCACATTTGGATTAGTCTTTTTCATGTTGCTCCTCTTCTTTGGTATACGCCAATCACTGATTGCGGCGTTTGCTATACCATTCACGTTCCTCGCAACATTCGTCGTAATGCGCGCGGTTGGTATTTCAATCAACTTCATCTCACTCTTTTCTCTCCTCCTTGCCCTTGGCATCCTCGTAGACAATGCGATCGTTGTCATCTCAGCCATCGCAAGTTATCATCGATCGGGCAAATTCACACCCAACGAAACTGCACTCCTCGTGTTCCGAGATTTCGGTGGCGTCATCATGACAACGACGATCACCACTGTCTGGGCATTTGTTCCGCTTCTCCTCGCGACGGGCATCATAGGAGAATTCATCCGTCCCATTCCGATTGTCGTTTCTTCAGCGCTGGCCCTCTCAGCTGCAACTGCACTCTTCCTTGTCATCCCCTACATGGCTGTCTTCCTACAGGGCCGCTTCCCTCGCCGAGTCATCCTCTTGCTCCGTAGCGCACTGTATATCCTCATCCTCGCAGCCATTGCTTTGGCACTGCCCATTGGACCATCCAAGTGGCTCCTACTCATCCTGTGTGCCCTCCTTCTCGGACTCGCCTTTCGCCTCGCTCAGTCATTTTTCCAAACCATCACTGCCTGGCGGTCAACTCCAACCGGTCGCACTTGGGTTCAATTCCAAGACCACGGCCTCTTTTCTTTTGACCGCCTCAGTCTCTGGTATGCCGCGCTCATTGAACGCATTCTCGCTTCACGGCAGGCGAGACGTTTGACAATCGGGTTCCTGATTGTTTTTATGTTCGCTTCATACGCCCTGGTTCCTCTCGGATTTGTTGTCAATGAATTCTTCCCAGGAGATGACATTGATAGTATCTATGTGGGAGCCGAAATGCCTATTGGCACGACAGCACATCAGGCAGAGCTGGCCGTTCAAGAACTCATCCCTCGTTTCCGCAGCCTCCCTGAACTCGATTTCGTTTTGGCAGAAATTGGTGCGACAGCTCCGACCGATAGCAATACCAGCGTCACAGGAAATGATTACCGACATTTACTCTTCACGCTCCACCTGATCAAGGCCAAAGAACGCGAGAAGAAATCAAGCGAGATCGTGACCGAACTTAATCGCGCATTCGCTGATTGGAACGGAGGGAAAGTAACCGCCTCCCAGCTCTCGGGTGGACCGCCCGCAGGCGCCGATCTCCAGTTGAAACTCCTCGGCCCAGATCTCGATACACTCGAAGCGCTGGCCGAAAAGACAAAACAATATCTCCAGAACCAGTCCGGCACGAGCAATGTCTCCATTTCACTCTCGAGCGCTGGAAAAAAGCTCTCCTTCATCCCCAATAATGCTGCCCTCACTGCTGCTGGACTCTCGAGCGGCGATACCGGGGTGTATATTCGAACGCTCGGAAACGGTTTCACTGTCAAAGAGGACGTTCGTTTTGGTGGGGAAAAACGCGATATCCTTCTCCGACTGACCGAGAATAATTTCAATTCGCCCGATGATATCGGACGGCTTTCTGTTATGTCTCGATCCGGCGAACCAGTACCGCTCCTCTCGCTCGGTCGCCTTGAACTCAAGACGAATCCTACACTGATCACCCGTGAGGATGAAAAACGAAGCATCTCAATCACAGCTGCAGTCACCGAAGGATACTCGGTCACCGAGCTGAATGCCGCCCTTGAACAATTCGCAGCGACTGAACTCGAACTTCCAAATACCTATAGCTGGAAAACCGGCGGCGTAAACGAAGAAAACAACAAGTCTGTGCAGTCTATTCTCTATGCCATGCTGCTCTCCGCCATCCTCATCTTCGGTACGATGGTAATTCAATTCAACTCCTATCGAAAAGCACTCATTGTGCTCCTTGTGATACCCATCGCTGTATCTGGAGTCTTTGTCATATTTGCACTTTTTGGCATCCCTCTTTCCTTTCCTGCCCTGATTGGTGTCCTCGCACTCTTCGGTATCGTCGTGAACAACTCCATCATCATGGTGGACAAGATCAACAAAAATCTCGACCTCGGCCTCCCCGTCCGCGAAGCTGTAGTCGAGGGCGCAACGAGTCGACTCGAACCGATTCTCCTGACAGCCCTCACCACTATCGTCGGCCTCATCCCCATTACGCTCGCTGACCCCATCTGGCAGGGACTCGGTGGCGCGATCATTGCTGGACTTTCGTTTTCCGGTATCGCCAAACTCTTCTTCATCCCCGTCATCTACGAGATGTGGTTTGACCAGGAAACGGACGACAAAGCGGAGCGTGCGCAAACCCAATTCGTCTAGTCCTTCCGCTCTCAATATCCTTATTTCAAACCTCTTCCTGGGGCTTTTTTCTCTTCTTTACTCATTTCTTTACTTGTTCCTTGTGCACACAAATACTCACGACCGTTAGATTTTATGTGCAAAAGAACAATGTTCCATCGAGGAGTCAAAACGGTTGACTAGGCTATTTTCGGAAACCACGGGATAAAGGCACTCGTACGCTTTTTGTACACCTCCCAGTCTGGATGACCAGCCCAGCGTGCCTCAAGCATCGGGATGCCCGACACTTGGGTCAGGAGAAATGTGATGAGTATCGGGCTCGCGAGAACGAGTTCGGAAAGAGGGAGACCGAGGGCAACCAAAAAAAGTCCCCACCACATTGTCGCCTCACCAAAATAATTTGGATGCCGCGTATATTTCCACAGTCCGCTCATCATGATCTTTCCCTGATTTTCAGGATTGCGAATAAAACGGTCGAGTTGGTAGTCACCGACAACCTCGAAAAACAATCCGATACACCACACCGCCAACCCTAACCAGTTGTACCATACGAGCGGTGTCTGAGTCACCGTGAAAACGACGAGAGTTGGAAGTGCTACTACGAAAATCACGGCTCCCTGAAGAAGATAGATCTGTCCGAACGAACGAAAGAAGAAGTAGAGCATCCCCTTTTTCTGCCACTCTTTGCGCCAGATGCTGTATCGAATATCTTCCGGCTTTCCACGGTTCTTGAGGAAAATTCGTGTCGTGAGACGAATCCCCCACACCGTCACGCAGGCGAGTATTATCACCTGACGTTCACTCCAAATTGGCCACATCAATGCCAAACACCAGGCAACAAGTACAAAAGCGGATCCATATGCAATATCCATAACACTGTTGTCCTCACGAATAAGTGCGATAACCACCGTCACCATCAGATACGCGCTGAGGGCAAGTCCGGCAAACTTCAGTATATCGAGGAGTTCGTTCATAATGGTTGTTATTTCCGCTTGGTGAGACGAAGGCCGAGCCAGTTTGATTCTTCCGATAATCGCTCACGGCCAGTCAGTCGCAATTGGTAGAGTCCAAAAACAATGAGCACGAGCGTATTTGCAATTTTGTAGAACACCCAAACTTCTGGCGAGACGAACCTTCGAAGTATCTCGTTCAATGCCGCTGACATAAGGAAGAAGATTGCCCAACGAACTGCCAAGATATACCAGCCCCGATCGGTGATCGCAAACAGTGGCATGAAGAACTTCCGTAAGAGATTTTTCCGAAATGCAAGACCGGTGAGGAGGACGAGACTGAAGAGTCCGTCATAAATGCTATCCTTCACGATGAGCCATTGTGGATCAGCGTAATAGAGCGTTGCGCCACCAAAAATGAGCACGAATGATGCGCTCCAAACAGGAAACCAGGCCACTTGTTTCGACCGATACCAGCTGAGCGCTGTCGCCAAAACCACAGCTGCCATGAGGACCGCTGTCGCCACGAAGAAATTCTGCCCAGACACCTCAAAAACTAGAAAGAAAAGTGAAATCGGTCCAAACTGGATAAGCCATTCGATAAGCATACTTGTATTGTACCGCATTACCTGAAAAAGAATGGGAAAAATGGTATGCTTTCAATACCTCATTCAAGCCATTTATCTGCCCTTTCGAGAGCTTCCATCCATGCATTTTTCACGTTCAACCATCCTCTGGCTCCTTTTCGGGATTATCCTCGGGACCGGAATTTTTCTGCGGTCTTTCTCGTTTTCCGAATGGCTCCGTTTCAATGATGACCAAGCGCGCGACGCGGCTATCGTCAGCGCCATGTTTACCAGTGATACCCTACCACTGCTCGGTCCGAAAGCGGGGGGTACGGGCTTCTACCTCGGACCAGCCTTTTATTACATTGAGTCGGCTTCCGTCTTTCTTTTTGGGAATACGCCGGAAGCTCTCGCCTATCCCGTGCTCATCGCATCCATTGTGTTTCTGGTTCTCTATTTCCTTGTCGCCCAGAAGCTTTTCTCTCCGCATGTCGCACTCGCCACCACTGCTGTACTTGCGGTCTCTTTTTTCCATATCAAATATTCTCGTTTTGCCTGGAATCCCAATCTCACTCCGCTCTTCTCGCTCCTCTTTCTCGTCAGTCTGGAGAGGCTCCTCACTCTCCGAAATCTTGCACCTTGGTACTGGGTGCTGCTCCTCGGTCTCTCTTTCGGTATCGGTGTACAGCTCCATAGCACCCTCCTTTTCCTCATGCCTGTTCTTTCCTTCGGGAGCCTCCTAATCGCATGGCGATGCAACATCCCCCTGAAGAAACTCTTGCTCGCGATGGGAGCGGCTCTCATCCTGAATGCCCCCATCCTCTTCTCTGAAATTCAACACGGCGGCGAAAACACGGCGGCGTTCTGGCGCGGTCTCCACACCAAGACCAGCAAGGACGACAGTCTCCCAGAAAAGATTCGGCATGCCGGAACCTGTCTCATCCAGGGCAGTACGACGATCGTCTCAACCCTCTCCTTTAATGACGACTGCGATTTGCTCGCGAAGAAATACCAGAAATCTCCATGGTTCTGGCCTCGCGTCATTGGCGAAGCAATTTTCTTCTTCGGCGGTATTCTCCTCATGTGGCTTGCCGCACAACAAGAGGCTGATACTGCAAAACGGACCCGGCTCTTTCTCCTGCTGGCTGCGCTCGCCATTTTTTCTCTCTTCCTCATCCCGCTTGGAGGTGAGGCACCCCTCCGCTTCTTGGTCGTCATCATCTTTATTCCTTTCCTCCTACTGGGCTTCTGGCTCGATTTTCTCTTCACGAGGAACACCCAGTTGGGACGGCTCGTCCTCGTACTACTCCTCCCCACCCTTTGCTTTCTCAATCTCTCCATCTATTACCGCGTGTACCCCGATCAAGAACGCACGGTTATCCGCGACTACTTCGGTGGTCAGCGATTGGGCAATATACAACCAATCGCGGCAGCGATCGCCGAGGACATACGAAAGGATGGAGACCTGGCCGGCCAGTATTGGATCGTCGGTTGGGAGGCTTCGAGAGGACTGCACTATCTGGTCCAGCAGGAGGGTATTCCGAATATCAATTTCACATCGTTTGATACGCTTTGGGAGAATCGGGGGGTATCGCCCATCACTGCCGCCTACATCGCCAAACCGGACGGGAAGACCATTGAAAAAAATTATACGAGAAACCTCGCGACTTTCTCAGTTGAATCTGAGAGAAAAGTGAAAAATTATACGCTGCTCAAAATCCGTCCGCTTCCCTAGGATCTATGCCATTCCTCAAACTTCCTGACTCCTTGTTTCCCCACACCATTTTCGGCCTAGTTCTCGCGGCCTATCTCTGCTCTGGTTTGTTCCACATCAACCAATTTATCACGGCCGATGAGCACTATTGGATCTACGAACGCATTCCCCGTTACTGGCAGGCTTGGGAGAAACGGGAGTTCCGCAAGACATTCATTAATGATAAACCTGGTGTCTCACTCGCGCTTGTCGCTGGCCCAGCACTGTTTTTCACACCTGATACAACCAAGCACTGTGAAGAAACACCGAGTAAACTACTCCGTTGTGACCCCAATGAGAGTGCTCGCATCCTTTTTGCCTTTCGCTTACCCCTGCTCATATTCAATGGGTTCATCCTCATCTATCTTTTCTGGCTCCTTTCCCGGCTGACCAATCCTTGGCTTTCTCTGTTTACCACGCTTGGTACCGCGCTCGCGCCCTCGCTGATTGGAATCACGCAAATCGTAAACCCCGATGCCCTCATCTGGTCGACTGGAGGAGCGGCTCTTTTCTCTTTTTATGCCCTCCTCCAATTCCAGGAAAGGAAATTCATTCTTGCGACTGCCCTCTTCGGGGCACTGGCACTCCTCGCAAAATACGCGGCGCTCGTTCTTTTCCCATTCTTTGGCATGCTCATTCTGGCACAGTTCTTTTCTTCCTCCCTCCCCTCGAGAGAGAACGTTACCCGCTTGAAAAAAAATATCGAATACTCGATAGTCACATTCATCGGCACACTGATGTTGTTTTCTCTCGCTCTGCCGGCCTTATTGCTGCGCCCTGAGTCAATCCTCACTTACTTCGAAAACATCCCGCACACAGTGCTCATTATTGGGAGTATCTTTTTTGTCTCCTGCTTGTTCCTCTTCGACATCTATTTTATGCGCGCCCGCTACTTGGGAAAAATCGCCGACTTTTCGAAAAGATATTTCTTCCTCCTGCGATACCTCCCTCTGATCCCCCTCTTCTTCCTCTGCGCGACTCTCTCTGCACGCTGGCTACATTCGGGATGGGATATTTTCTCACTGCCATTCGATAATAAGTACTTCGTCGGCGATCTCTATCGATCCATTGACCCCAACTTCCTTGAGATCATCATTATCCAACTTTCACCCATTTGCTTCTCACTGACACCCCTGCTGCTTGTCGGTCTCGTACTGCTCTCCCTCTTCAGTCTTCGAAAGAAGACTCTTCCTTATTCCTTCTTTGCTTTCACACTCTGCATTTTCTGCTTTCTGTATCTCTTTTTTATCACCCAATCCAATGTCCTCGTAACGGTCCGTTATGTTGTCTTCCTCTATCCAATTCTTGCCTTCCTCGCCGGACTGGGCTATTGGCATCTTTTTGAGAAACTGAAAACGATGTTGAGAGCTCGCGACATGGGACAGACATGGAAGCTACTCTTGCCCACCATCCTCTTCACTGTCTCATTAACCTCAATCGTCTCTATCTTTCCATACTACCTCAACTACATGAATTTTCTTCTTCCAAAGCAGTCCCTCCTCACAGATGCCTGGGGGTACGGAGGTTATGAAGCCGCGCAATATATCAACTCATTGCCGGATGCAGAGAATATCACCGTTTGGGCGGATTATCACGGAGTATGCGAATTTATCATTGGGAAATGTCTCACGGCCTATACTTTTGATAAAAATATCATCCAACCGGACTACTATGTCCTGACTCGACGTGGACGTATCCGCAATGCACCTCGCACTGGTCGCCTCGAGAGAAATTCTGGACTCACTCCCTCTCGCTACTATGATCGCTCCGACCCCGTCTGGTCGCTCAATATCGACGACCGCCCCGGGAACTACGTGAAGGTCTTCCAAGTTGAGAAATAGAAAAAAGCCCCTTCCAGGGGCTTTTTTATTTCTGATACTTATTTCTTGGCATGAGACGCCCTGATTCTATCCGTTTCCTTCAGGAATTGCTTGCGCCCGCCCACACCGCATACGCGGAGTGTTTCGGGCAGGAAGCCGGACGAAGCTGGATTACTTCTTAGCACGCAAAGCACGAATACGGTCAGTTTCTTTCAAGTACTGTTTTCGGAGTCTCACCGAGTTCGGGGTGATCTCGAGGTATTCATCCGCATTCATCACTTCGAGACCGCGCTCGATATTGAGCTCCCAGGGTGGAGTCAGCTTGATCGCTTCATCAGCACCCGACGAGCGCATGTTGCTCATGGCCTTCCCCTTGGTTGGGTTCACGGTCATGTCTTCGCCCTTGGTGGCGTTCCCGATGACCATCCCCTCGTACACCTCAGCTGCATGGCCGATATAGAGTGTCCCGCGTGTCTGAAGGTTGTCGAGAGAGAAAGCTGCTGCCTTGCCAGTCTCCATAGAAATCATCGCACCGACATCACGATGGTCAATCTCTCCGACATACGGACGGAAACCGAGGACGCGAGTATAAAGCGTCCCTTCGCCACGCGTGTCTACCATAAATTCACCGCGGTAACCCAGGAGTCCTCGGGTCGGAATTTCAAAGAGAAGTCGCTGATACCCACCCGACCCTTCGCGCATGTCCATCATAATACCCTTGCGCTTCCCCAGCTTTTCGATAACAGCGCCAGTCACTTCCATCGGGCACTCCACGGTCACTTCTTCAAATGGTTCAGACTTCACTCCATCGACATCCTTGATGATGACTTGTGGCTGTGAGACTTGGACTTCGTAGCCTTCCCGACGCATGTTCTCGAGGAGGATAGAAATATGGAGTTCACCGCGACCATACACTTTGTAATGATCATCCGCGAATTCAATCCGAAGACCAACATTGATCTCGAGCTCTTTCTCGAGACGTTCGCGGAGCTGTTTGTTCGTGACAAACTTTCCTTCACGACCAGCAAAGGGCGAATCATTCACCATGAAGTCGAGAGAGATAGTTGGTTCGTCGATAGCAATGGCCGGAAGGAGTTCGGCGTTCGCATCAGTCGTAATCGTATCCCCGATTTCGACATCTGGTAGTCCCGCAATCATGACGATATCACCCGCTTCAACGGATTCACTTTCGACACGTTCCATGCCCCGAAAGGTAAAGAGCTTGACGATACGGCCCGATGACTCCTTGCCACTCTCATTCCGCAGCATTACTTGGTCGTTGACCGCGAGACGACCATCGTAGACACGAGCGATCGCGAGGCGACCAACAAAGTTATCATAGCCCAGGTTGAACGGCTGCGCGCGCAGCGCCTTGTCAACGTCGTGTCCGGCTGGAGTGACACGCTCAAGAATGGTATCAAGCAAGGGTGAAAGATCCTTCCGTTCGTCATCAAGCCCCCTCATCGCAACACCCTCGCGGGCGATCGCGTAGACCACTGGGAAATCCAACTGATGATCATCGGCACCGAGATCAAGAAAAAGCTCATAGACCATTTCCTGAACATCAGCTGGACGAGCCGCCGGCTTGTCGATCTTGTTGACAACAACGATCGGTCGGAGGCCAAGTTCAAGTGACTTCTTCAGGACGAAACGGGTCTGCGGCATCGGGCCTTCCTGAGCGTCAACAACGAGAATCACATCATCAATGGAGCGGAGCACGCGCTCCACCTCCGAGCCGAAGTCAGCATGACCGGGCGTGTCAACGATGTTGATCTTGGTCTCCTTGTAGAAAAGCGAGCAGTTCTTGGCATAGATGGTAATGCCGCGCTCCCGCTCAAGCGCGTTTGAATCCATCGAAGCACCTTCAGCCATCGCGACTCCCGTCTGACGCATGAGCGCGTCGGTCAAGGTTGTCTTGCCATGGTCGACGTGCGCGATGATAGCGACATTGCGTGTCTCCATAAATATGTCTCCTAGAACGTTACGTATCGAAAAAAAGGCGTTGCCGCCTTCCTTTTAAAGCTTTCGCAGTATAGCCCAAAAAATACCTCAAGTCAAGAAGTCTCTACTTCTCAACAATATCCACGGTAACTATTTTCACCGGCGTGACAGGACTCGACCCCTCACCTCCAGTCTGAGTTGGGGCAGTCGCAATCACATCAACTACTTCAAGTCCCTTTGTCACCTGACCGAAGATAACATAATTTTTGGGCAACGCATAATCCGCATGCATGATGAAGAACTGGCTGCCATTGGTATCCGGTCCTGCATTGGCCATAGCCACTGTTCCCCGTTTATAACTCCCTGAAAATACCTCATCATCAAAACGATACCCCGGGCCACCTGATCCAGTGCCTGTCGGATCTCCTCCTTGGATCATGAAACCAGGAATGGTCCGATGGAAAATAACGCCGTCATAGAACTTCTCGCGCGCGAGGAAGACAAAATTGTTCACCGTGATAGGCGTTGCGCTGGCAGCGAGCTCGATTTCGATGTCACCTTTCTCGGTATGGAGCGTGGCGACATATTTCTTCGCTGCATCAATCGTCATCGCTGGCACTGATGGGTACTGCTTTCCTGACATAGGCTCGGACATTACTTTGTTAGTAGCTTCTTTTTCCTTCTCTTTCTTCTTCGTTTCTTCTGCTAGCTGACGATCAGTCTCCGTGCGCTTCAGCTTGTCGAGTGGAAGTTCTGCCGGCTTCGGGTCTTTGGTAACTGGAGCACTCTCCCAAGAACAACCAGCAAGGAGGAGCATCGCCGAACTGAGCAACACAAACGATACAATAATTTGCTGGTTCCGTTTCAACATAGGATATTCTCTCTTCTGCACTGTAGTATACAACATTTTCACCCATCGTTCTACGCCGACTTCCGCATCCAGGATAAACTCTGCCAACGAGAATCGAAGCTCCCCACTACTCCGGTCTGAAAACAATCTCGGATAGATTCAGGTAGGGAGTTTCAAGTCCTAGGTACCCTCTTTCGACCAACGCTTTTAAGTACTGCACCAAAAAATGCCACCAGGGCTTGACTTTTGCCAAAAATGAGAGTATACTGAATGTGTTGAAGTGAGGAGGAACGGGTGGCTCTGCCCCCCGTTTTTCTTCTTTCAATCAGGTCGTTTTAATAAATTAATAAAATAAAAACTCCTATGGAGAAAATGCAAAACGAGCCCGTTGTTGGGACTCAATGCAGCGGACCTGAGTGTGAAAACTGTGCCAAAGTTGCCACTGAGAAGGCGCAAAACGAAGAGACGTCAATGGCGTTTCTCCTCGCCCTCATGCCGGTTCTCACGCTCACTTTTTTCGGCCAGGTTGGACTCTTGTAAGAGAGTTTCCCTCCCCGACAAAAAACCAAGGCTTCTCGAAGACCTTGGTTTTTTCTTGTTCGGATTAACATCCTAACCTTCACTGATTGGCTGAAGGCTGGTTAGAATAGACGATGTGCCGGAGAAGCGCTGTCGACTTGATCGCCTGACGCGGAACGGCCAGATCGAGATTGCGGAGCGCCTCTACCGGATCATGATATGACAGGTAGGCGATGTAGAGGTCACCCCATTCATGGGTCGCCGCGAGAGCTGAACTCAAACCAAGGTCGCGCATCCGCGCCTCGTGACCCGGGAGTCTGCCAAGATAGGTCGATGCCGGCGTAATGGGGAGCCACTGGATTCCCTGGATATGCATTGGGTCAGCACTGAACCAAGTCGCGTAGTCACGCTTTCCGCCCCAGACGAGTGAAACGATCGGGTGACGGTATTCGGACGGAAACACATTCCCTTCACCAAACCAATATGACCGGATGCCGAGGAGTTCGTGCGCGTAAAGATTCCGCCCCGTAGTAGCGTAGACTTCTTGGCCAGTCACACTCCCCCAAAGCGAGAGGGCATACCAAGCGTTCAAGGTCTCCGAACTCGACTCCTGATTATTACCATCCTGAAAGAGCGCTTCCCCATCTGCCCACGAATGTCCGGCATACGGCGAGAAGTGGCGCAGGAATGGATAGCGATCAGATGATCGATCGGTATTTGCGATATCGAGCGCCATTTCGTTCAGAATCGGCTCGAGCTCTCCCCGGATCTCTGGGCGATACTGGACGAGCACCGCACCCGAGCGGAGATAGTAGCCGTAATGAAAATGGTGATCATTCCCCTTTTCGTTGCCGAATTCCGAATTCTTCGCAGCAATGAGCATTTTCTTTGTATCATCATACGCAAAATCACCGAGCGCGGGACGGAAATGTGTCTCGAGGAGATCAAGCAGTTTCGATCGCTCATCCTCAAGCCCGTACGCATCCGCCAAGAGGACGAGACTCGCTAAGCCGCCAAACCAGGCGCCACGGAAATACACTCCGGATGGAGGTGTCTCCGTTTGGTACCGCAGGCTGTCCGTGCGGAGAGATTCCTCGATTTTAGCCCGTTCAGCCGAATCGCTTACCGGCGTGAATCCGATCGGGAGCTCGGGTCGCGACTGGCGGAATTCGATCCGATCGGCACGAACGAGATCAAGACGACCATACACCGTCGAATAGCTCCCGAATGATGCCATACTCACACCCGCCAGACGGTGATGCGGCCAGACGGTGGTAAGAGGCGACTGACCACTCTCGGTAAGCGTGACGAGTCTGATACGTTCAGTACCCTGATCTTCAGACCAGTCGTACTGGGTATCCAGAACTCGGTCCCAAGTGAGACTAAGGAAGAAATCAAGTGATTGGTCGGTAGAGATTGGGAGTTGGATCACTCGGTACCGATCGGATCCAGACCGGAGAACGATACCCCCTGTCGCTTCGGCGTCCGCCGCCTGGATAAGTAGTACCGGCTGGTCGCCACGCTTTACGAGAATCGCGTCCTGCCGATATCTTGACGGCTGGACACCATCTCCACAGGCTGGTTTCATATCGGAAACAAAGTCCGAGATATTCACGATCGGCGAACCCTGGACGAGCTGCACGCTCCAAGAATCCCCCACTGATGGCTCAACCGCGACGGAAACATCCCAGTCTCCATAGCGTTCCACCGTGACGTTCTTGACCGAGGTGGTGCCATTTACTGTACATACCGGGTTGAAACTCCCGTACAGCGTTTTTTCAGTCGGGACAAGCTGCGAATCACTTATGGATAGCCCACGTTCCGTAAACTGATAGGATCCTGGAAAAACAAAAAGTGGTGCGGATGGAAAGCGTCGGTAGAGGCTGGAAAACCAGGTATTGGTCCGCTCCCCGACGCTTCGCTCTTTCGGGGTATAAACGGTTACTTCTTCGTGTTTTGGAGTGACTATCGGATCAGCTGACTTCTGTGACCAGACAAACCAAAGAGCAGTGCTGCCAATAATGGCTACACCAAAAACAAGCTTATTGAGATTCTTCCGTATCGATAGTGGCATTGGTCCCTTCATTATACTTGCGGAGCGAATCAAAGTCAGTACCGAGGATGAGACTGTTCCACATCCGCGCCAGACGATAGAGGGGCTTCAACTGTTCGACATCAGCGTTTTCCGAAATGACCTCGAGCTTCTCTCCTTCAATAAAGGATCCTCCTTCTTCCTCTTCATTGAGCGAGAACCGGATTTCATACATCTCGTTTTTCTTTACCGCGTCATTCTGGACCGGTGCACTGGTCCCGTCTGGCAAGAGATCGTCACGGACACCAGTGATACCCTGAAACGATGCGGTGAAGGCCTGGCCGAGCCGCGGGTTAAAGACACTGATGCTCCGGTGCTTGTCGATGAGGTTATATTGCTCTGGGCGAATAGTGCCGACGAGTTCAAGATCATCATTGGCATACACCGTGAGTAGGACAGATCCCTCGATGACGGAAGTACCCTTGGTTGAATAGACCCGCTCCACGACACCGGAGCGCGGGGCGCGAATCTCGAACTCATCCTCCTGTGCCAAAAGCAGCTCGAGCTCGGTACGAGCGGAGAGGTTTGCCCCAGCAACTGGACGTAGTGCAGCAATTTTTAACTCCCTCCCCTCGTCCTTCAATCGAGCAACGATTTCACCTTCTTTTACCGATGACCCCTGTCGGACCAGAATCTCTTCAATCCGGCCAGCAACAGTGGTCGAAACATCCACTCGCTCCTTCTTTACCGTAAGGAAAATAAGGCTCTTGTTGAGTTCGTAGTTATTGATCTTGTGCATCAGCGCTTGTGTCGCGATCATAAACGCAAACAGAAAAGCAGCGCCGAGGTAGAGGCCATTGACGACAACTGTCTTGATTGAGCGATTGGTTGACTGCGACATAGGGGTGAGAGTTTAGAGAGAAATCGTAATTAGGCTTCTGATTCGTTTCGTGATCCGCTTCCGGCGCGACCTTCGCCAGTAAGGAAGACATAGAGGAGGAGCATGTTCACGACAGACCAGATTGAATAGAAAAGCGTCGACCAGAAGTCATAGTTATTGTACCAGCCAACAATAAGTGCAAGTGGCGTGAGAAACATAATGAAGGTATGCGGCCACGCCCACTTCATGAAATAGTCCTGTGAGCTTTTCTTTGAAGTTGTCGCCGTCCATTCGTGTTCTTTATCAAAAAAGACCGAGAGGAGCGCCATGAGATACGGGTAGAATGTCGCGAGGGCAGTCGCGAGAGTCGAGAGATGGAGCCTGCCGGTCAACAACCACGTGAGGGAGTAATAGAGCAGGAAGAATGGGACGTAGTGGACGAGCCAGGTAAACGGTGAGAGCGACTCGAGCGGCTTGATAGAGAAAAGCAGATACAGAAGCGGAAAAATGAGGTAGACAAAAATCGATACCCCGACCAAGAAGAACGAATTCGACATGAAGTATTGGATGCGCTGGTCGAGCTGAAGCCGCGTGGAACGCAGTGGGTTGTGATAGAACAGCATTTCGAGTCCACCACGGGCCCAGCGGAGCTGTTGCTTGAAATACGAAACAACTGTATCAGGTGCCTGTCCGATAGCGAGGATACGGTTCACAAAAATGGTCTGCCAGCCGCCCTCATGAAGCTTGAGTGAAGTCCAAATATCTTCTGACTTGTTGAAAGCAATTCCACCAATACTATCGATCGCTGCCCGACGGAAAATCATGTTCGTCCCAACGCAAAAGGCTGAATTTGAGATGTTCTTTGACGGACAGACATATCGGTAAAACACTTCTTGCGCCTGAGCCGCGCCAGAAGCGATGAAGTGCTCGGTATTGGCGTAGTGCTGCGGCGATTGGACCATCGCAACGTGAACATTGGCCATATACGGGAGGAGGGTTGTAATGAAATCTGGTTTTGGCACCTGATCGGCGTCAAAAACCGCAAAAAAGTCTCCCTTGCATTGCTGAAGACCATTGTTCAAATTCCCTGCTTTCGCATGCTGACGACTCTCACGCGTTACATAGCGAACTCCGAGTTCCTTGGCGAGCGCTGCGACTACAGCCGATTGTCCATCATCAAAGACATACGTCGTATGGGGATACTCCATCGAGAGAACAGCCTTGAGCGTCCTACGAATGACGGCCTTCGGCTCATTATATGTCGTTACAATACAGTCAATCATCGGGTTCGTTTCGAGAAATGAGACGTCCCAGACACGCTTCAAACGATGATGCCACTCGACAACGACATCAAGAAGGACAGTTACCCAGAGACCGGCAAGTACCGTGATACTGATCGCATCCGCCAAAATCTGAAAAACATAGAGGACGAGGTGGTCAGCATTGGCCGGATTGAAGACGAAGGAGGCGTAGAAGACCACGACAAACGGCGCCGAGAGCAGAAAGACAATCGTCAGATTATCGATCCGGGTTGAGGCAAGAAAACGTTCTGGTTTTTTGGTATTATTTTCCGGCATAGCAAAAGAGTTTCCTGAACAAAATTCGAATAAGACCATGTGTCTTCATAGTCCAAAGCACGGCGACGAGTGTCATCACGACTCCGAGCGACTGCACCGGCCAGTACCACCACGGCCAATCATTGCGTAGTTCAAATGTCTGAGATGGGATACTCCCCGATTTTTCCAACACCATAAGCCGGAGCGTCGATGGCTGAACAGACCATTCACCGGCTTCACCGGAAGTAACCTGCCATTTCGCATCATAGCTCTGATTCACGAGAATGATCGGGGTATTCATCGTATCCAACTTAGGAAATAACTCACCACCGATCTGCAGCACATTGGTCGGAACAAACCCAACTTCGATCGGTATAATAACCGAGGAACGCATTATTTCTGCCATCTCGGCTATCCGTTCATCCCATGGCTTATAGGACGCGATGTGTAGCGTTGGCAAAGGAAGCTCATCACTCAGGAGGCGATCAGAAATGTCAGCTCGTGAAACCGCAAAGGCCGATATGATCGGTGCCGTGTTACGGAGCACAGCAATCGCGTCCGTCAGCGGTTCGCTATTCTCAAGCGCAACTAGCTCGAACATTGCTCCGGCCTTGGAGGTCAGCCCCGTGACTAGCGGCGAAGCTGCAGGCAAAAAGAGGTACTCGATACCAAGTACGGTGGCATAATTCTCGATATTCCGGAGATGTGCCTGAGAAATACCCGTGTAACCGAGACGACTATTCATGAGTACGCGAAGGCGCGTCGAATAGGGATGCGGCTGCATATGCTCATTATATGACGTGACATATCGTACTCCAGCCGGAGCAAAGTATGTTGCCTCAGAAACATTTTCTGTAAAAACGTTGCCCTTGGGCAAGTCATGATCGGTGAAATACTCGGCAACAGCATTCTGGATTTCATTGACTGGCGGTGAAACGTAATAACGCGAAGCGATGTCAATAGCATGTACGAAACCAGCAGCAATAAGAACGGTGGCCACGAGCTTGATACCAAGTCCTTGCACTGCGCCGAGCGTCCGCTGAAGCACAACACCGAAAACAAGAATGAGCGAAAATGCAACCGCCGTGATACCGCGCGAGAACTGGAACTGGACGAGAAAATTCGGAAGATAATCCTTCTGCCCAAGGTAAATGAGTACGAGGTAAATGCTCGCATAGACCAGCAGCACCTTGGCCCAGGTCGGGACGAGTTGTGAGCGCCAGATAACCAAAAGCCAAATAATCCCGAAGAGGAGCCAATAGAGCATGCTGAGGCCACCGTACGGAGCCAGTACCGATGTCGAAAGGTAGATATACGATTTGAAGAGCGGATTCGTAAAGAAGTATCCAGCCGTAAAATACGAGGTCAAAAATGGCGCCGACGCGATGAAGTAGACGACGCCGACACGGAAGATTTTTGAGACATCAGATTTCAGTTTTGAAAAGACAATAAGGAGACCCAGAAGGATTGACGCGTTGAAGCCAAATACGGGATGGAATGTCCAGACAGTGCCAGTGACCGCCGCTAAGACATAAATCCACTTGAGATCACGGAAAGCCATGATCCAGAGCAGGAGATAGAGAGGGAAGGCGATAAAGGCGATATAGATGGAGTAATCCTGCATGGATCCCCACTCCTGGACGATGGTGTACGAAGCGATCACTGGCAATACAGCAAAAATCCGATTCGCGCCAAGGAGACGGAGGATGCCGTACAATGCTACCCGAAGACCGATATAGAGAACGACGAGAGAAAGTAGCAGTACCTTGGTAATTGGAAGGCCCGTAAGTTTGACGACACCAAGCATGATGTAATGTGCGACATACTGATACAGTTTCCAGTAGCCGATGCCGTTACTCCAGATATGGTCCCAAGCAACAAGCCCATGTTCCTGAATGGACTTCACCCGGAATGCATGATAGATCCAATCCTCGTAGCCGGTATATAGATAGTTGAATGCCGCATAATAGCCGACCAGGTACCATCCAACCAAACCAATCGCCAGAGCAATGACGCCATCGACAAAAACAGTCTGGAAAATGCGTCCCCAGCACCAAGGTTCCCGACGAGCTGGAATAGCGCTCTCGAGACTCTTCGGTTGAACTGCCTGGTACACAAGACTCTGCCATTTCAAAACAATAAGGTGGCGGAGAAACACAACTCCTTGCTCGACAGTCGCCTTGCTCTGATCATTGATGCGTTTCTGGAAGGTATAAGGGACTTCAGAAACCCGAAGCTTCTTGGTCCGAGCAAGAATATCAATCAGAATCTTGAACCCCTGAAGACCCTGGAAATCAAGTTTGTCCACAATCGATTTTCGGAATACAAAGAAACCACTCCCTGGATCGGTCGTCTTGCGTGCCTGCGGAATGGTCGCCCACGCCGCAAATCGACACAAATGAGATACGGCCCGACGATATAGAGTATTGAGTCCTTCGGCGCTCCCACCGGCGGCATACCGTGTCGCCACTGTCACATCCGCGTCCGTCTCCCGAAGTTTCGTAATCAGATCAGGAATGACGTAGGGCGGATGTTGGAGATCCGAATCCATACAGAGGATATATTCGCCGTTTGCCAAAGCAAACCCATTGACTAGTGCCGTAGCGAGACCAGTCCGTTGTTCAGGCGCACGACGGACAAGCCGAACATTCTTATAGACCTCCTGCATACGAGCGATAACATCCGGCGTCATATCTGAACTATCATCGACAAAAACGATTTCATACTGGACTGCCACATCCTGAAGCGAACGGGCCACGGCCCGAAGCAACGGAGCGATGTTGGCTGCTTCGTTGTAGGTAGGCAGGAGAATGGTGAGATCCAGCTTTGGCATAGGTGAAAATACTTGTCTCAAATATTCAGGTTACGCAAAACCATGTCGGCAATCATGTTGCCGTCACGTACTGCATAGTTTGTACCACGATCGTCTGGATAAATCTGGGAAAAATTTGCGAGATAGATTCCTGGAAGCGGAGTCTGGTACGCTGGCATCTTCTCCCGGTAGCCCATTCCGACGATATGTTGGGCATTCTTGAAGCGGAATAACTCAGCCGCGGTAATCTTCGAAGCATCGAAATCTGGAAACATGAGCTTCAGTCCAGCTTTCCATTCATCCATGATAGCCTCCTTCTCAAGAGAAAAATAGGGGTGATCATGTGAAACATAGGCGCCAACGTAATAAACATGCTTGCCTCCAAAATTTCCTGAGCCGGCTAATTCTGAAAGCGAGAGGAACACAAGAAATGGGCAACGGGAATCATTGATATTGTGCCAATAGTACGACGTGATGCGCTGTGTAGATACGAACGGCATGACAACGGCGCCGATATAGTCGATGCTCGCGAGCTGGGACTTGTATTCAGCAGTCGCCAAGGGATCATTTTCAACAAGACGACCGAAAACATGGGTCGGGACGGTTGCAATGACTGAGTCATGAAGAATGGGAGTGCCACCAATTACAATCTCGATTTTCCCCGACTCTGGAATAGACCGCAAGGATTCGATCTGAGTGCCCGTCCTAATCTCACCGCCGAGCTGCTGGATCTCCTCTACCAGCCGATCGGCAACAATATGCCAGCCGCCGCTAAAATAGCCGAGTTTCTCCACAACATCCCCTTTTTCTTTAGAGCGTGCCCGCACCCGAATACGCGACCAGAGCCAAGACATGGCAATTTTGTCATAGTATTTAGAGAATTTCCCTTTGAGGAGGGGTGTCCAAATAATGTCCATCACTTCTTTCCCTGACCATTTCAACATCCAGTCGTATGCAGTGACCCGAGTCAACGGTTCCCAACGATTCAGAAATTGGAGATAGAGGCCAACCACTCCAAAGCGAATCCGGTTCGAGAGCGAAAGCGGCGTAAAACGCAGAATATCTACCGGGGTCATGAACGGATAGATTTTTCCATCGTAATAGGTCGAAACAGAACTATCATGAAAGACCAATTTCTCACGAATACCAAGCTCTTCGAGAAGACTGAGAATGTCTGCGTCAGTCTTATAGAGAAAATGATAGATCTTCTCCATCGCGATCCCATCAAGGGAAAAGCCTGAGACCAGGCCGGCAACGTACGGCTCTCGTTCATAGAGGGTGACCACTTGTCCTGCTTTTGCAAGACGATAGGCAGCAACAAGGCCAGTATACCCAGCCCCAATGATGGCAACTGATTTCTTCACGTCGTTGGTCTTACTCATACGTTATTCGATTGAAATGAAATATGCTTATTTAATAGAAACTGTATGACAAAAACAACCGGCAGTGAGGCTATCTTTACTATGTTTCCA
This sequence comes from uncultured Bdellovibrionales bacterium, assembly GCA_964385515.1. Classification (GTDB taxonomy): domain Bacteria; phylum Patescibacteriota; class Minisyncoccia; order Moranbacterales; family UBA1568; genus SSEF01. Next base: position 19,240 of record CAYLPD010000006.1, on the reverse strand, counting down.
TCGATTCCGTACATGCCATGCACAATGTAGAGTACAAGTGTAGAGAGAAGAAGACCAGCACCACTAACCAGCGAAAAGAAGGCTAGGCGCATCCCCAGACGATCGTTGACTTTGAAATTAAATTTTGCGTTGAGAACAAACGAGTAGATCGTCGCAAGCGAAACGGAAACTGCTGTCGCAACTACTGCCGGAACCCCATAGAGATTGAAGAGAAGGAAGAATCCAACCACATCGACCAAAGAAGCGCTTACGCCGATGAAAAAATAAAGGATGAGCGTCCTTGAAAGAACAATGTTGGCGATGGGCAGTACGAATTGATGTTGATTGGACATACACAAATGATAATTAAAACGGTCGACGATTACTGATTAGTCCCGTGAGCCACCTCCCCTTACCCAAGAGTCCAGCGCGCATGGAACGTGACAAAACAGGGAGTCGATGCTGATACCAGAGGGAGAGCGCATTCCATACGATCTCGATTGAAGCATTCCAGAGATTAATCTTTGACTTGCCGGAAGTCCGTTCTGAAAAATCTACAGCACATCCTCTAATCGCATACCCCGCAAGTTGAGCCTTCAAGAGAAACTCCATGTCGAAGGTCCATGGAGATGGGCTCAACGTAACTGATTCCAGCGCCTGACGGCGGAAGAGCTTTAATCCTGACTGAGAGTCCACTTGGAGACCATTGAGTCGATGAGCGAATACCTCCTGAAAAATCCAACTGGCCAGACGCCGATATGGATTCCCAAACGTATTTTGACGATTGGCAACGACGACATCCACGCCATTTGAGAGATGCTCGAACATAGAACCGATCGCTTCAGGAGGACACTGAAGGTCCGCATCAAGAATGGCGACGGCGTCATACTTGGCTCGAGCAAAACCCTCCAGGAGCGAATACGCCTTGCCGCGCTTACCGACCTTCAGGTACGGATGAATCGGGAAGCCTGCTTGCACCATTCGTTCCAGTTGTTGAAACGTTCCGTCAGTCGAGTGATCGTCGATAAAAATCGCCTCCCAAGTGACTCCAGATCCATTCAACGCCTGAGCGAGGCGCGTCACAAGAGGTTCAATATTGCCCCGCTCATTGAGCGTTGGAATGATCACTGATAACCGCCGGTCAGACATAGCTGAAAACAGAATACGGGACAAAGCCTCATGACATGGAGAGGCGCGTTCTCTTTATCAAGACAGAATACTTATCTAATCAGGTTTCCACCCCCGCTGTCAAGGCCGACGAGGCAGACAGAGACTTGGGGCGACTACCACGGTCGAGCAGCCCGCGCTCGTATGTTCATCCAGAGATACCGAGTCCAGCGAGCAAAGCAGTGGCCTCCCCTTGAGTGAGGTGCCGCCCCTCCCCTGGGATGAGCGAGCCGATAGAGAGATTCATGATGCGAATACGCTTCAACTCTTTCACGGTCAAGTGAAAAACTGAGAGCATACGCCGGATCTGATGTTTTTTTCCTTCGGTCAAGATGATGCTGAGTTCAGAGCGCCCGATCTTCCTCACTTTTTTTGCCCGGAGCAGGTCCCCTTCATTGTTGATGCCAGCGACGAGTTTCTCAGCGATGTTCGCCGGGACTGTTTCCTGAACTCGAACTTCGTATTCCTTCTCATGGACAAAGCGTGGGTGCAGAAGTCGTTCAGTAACACGACCATCATCAGTAAGCAGGATGAGTCCCTCAGAAGCTTTGTCAAGCCGACCAATCGGGAACACTCCCTTTTCTGGATAGATGTCCGCAATACTCTTCTCGCGCTTTGACGGCGAGTGAGTGATGATACCGCGTGGTTTGTAATACACAATATAACGATACGGTTTGGTCCGAACGGCGCCCCGAACCTCCACCCGGTCCTCAGCATTCACCTGCATACCAAGCGTTGCCGGTTGACCATTCACAAACACTCGACCAGCAGCCACCAATTCGTCAGCCGCCCTACGGGTTGTTAGACCGCGGAGAGCAAGATATCGGTTGATACGCAGAGGAAAAGGGATTGGTTCTTCCATAGTGAAGAGAGCATCCCACGGAAAGTCACGCCTGTCAATTTCACACCTCGTCATTGTAGCGGCCTCCTGGGAGGCCTCCCGCACTTCACACACTTGCAACCGACTGGTTTGATATAGCCCTCAAAGTGGTCTCGACCATAATGGTACGTCAGTTCCTCGCCTCGAGTGATTCTCTTCCTCGCCACCAAGAATATCCGGCCGCGGCGGTTGATGGCATCACAATTGGGCCGACACGAATGATTTGCATAGCGAGCAGTATTATGACGTGCACTGCCATCAATATCATAACGTGTACTGACATTGAAGATGTATCGATTGTCTCGCTCGTCACCGATACTTGTCGGTATCCGCTCGCCAGTATACTCGATGACGGTATCGTGCCGCATAAAATCAACGGCCGCAAAAAGACCAAGTCCGGCGCTTGTCCGTTTCACACATACGCGTTGTGACCGATCTGGATGAGTAGACATATATAGATATAGACCGTCTGAACCAACAAAAAAGTCCGACTGGACCGTAGAGAGTGAGCAAGAAATATCGTACCAAGTCGACTCGCCCAAGACAAGTCCCCATCAAAACCAAAAGAAAAAACGATTCCGACGGACTCATTGGCAGGACGCGTCTATTGCTTCGTAGCAGCGGAGACTGGTTGTGGAGCAGACTGTTTCTCTCCGTCCATCCGACGAATGAGGTCCCGCATAAAGAACAGTCCAAACAAAAGGTTTGTCGCGATGCAAAGCTTCACTACCGGTAACGCCCACTGCCACCATGATGCCAGACGGGTCACTGGCAGGAGATCGAGTACTTCAGCCGCAAGGAGGAAAAAGACTGCAAATGAGAAAAACTTAAATGAGAGATCAAGTTCCATCTCTACCCGCCACACAATGCCAACAACAAAAATAAGTGAGAGGAGCAGCGACGTAACAGTCAGAAATGAGAGAAAAAGCAGGAGAAAATCTGTCATGATCGTGTCACCCCCCTTCTAGTCCCCAGAAACCCAAGCCGGGCCAGCTGTCGTTCAGTGATCGCACGCAGACTATGCAGGTAAAGCCAGTATTCACGGATGAAAAGCAGAAGGAAGAAAAGAAACAAGAACAGCAAGAGGAAGAAAAATGTTCCGATATAACTCGCCGCCTCCGCATACGAAACCTCACGATTTCCGAGTGCAAAAAACGCCAGCCCTTTGAGAACGAATGCGTCTTCACGACTGATGGTCTCGCCATTGACCAATATATCGGCCCGTGCCCGATACTCGCCCGGTTTGAGATAAAGCGGGATCTGATCTTCTACTCGTGCCTCCTTCCGTCCGCTCAGATCAATTGCCCCGAAACGCAATACGTCCTGCTGTCCCAAATCACTCACAACCACCTGTCCAGTCGATGCTTGAGGAAAGGCGTTCTCACGTGCCACGATATCCATAATCAGAACTTCATTCTGAAAAAGGGTCTTGTCCGGATTCGTCACCATTACAGAAAAATCAAACTCATCGGATGACTGACCAGAAACCGCCCCTTTATCTTTCTGTTCATTGGCTGCACTGCTCACGTTTTTAGTCCAGAAAATGAAGCTATCCGTACTGCTCCGACTCGCATCATTTGGATCGGTGGCAGTTACCGATAGGATATGGTTGCCTGTATCGAGACCAATGGGCGGAATCCATTCAAAGTACCCGTTGGCGTTTGCCACGATGCGAGCACGCAGCGTCGGATTGGTCACCATAATATCGATAATCGCATACGGTGTATTCGTTGTGCCCGTCACCTTGGGCCGACGCTTGGAGAGATCTACATTTCCGCGACTTCCCGGTCTCACATTCTTCCCACCCAGAGTCTCAATGATAGCCACAACCGGGGTAATGCTTGCACAGTCGAGGGTTGTCACTGAAACTAGTGCCGAAACAGCAGTGCCGGGAGACATTGGTCCCGTCGCCGTCACTTGGTAGGTATAGTTCGTATTAGCCACGACTGCCGTATCGACAAAACCAGAGGCAGTCAGCCCGGTTGAGAGCGGCAAGCCATCACGATCGATATTCCAAACTGTCGTTCCGCTATCATCGGCCCAGTCAAGAGTAATCCGTGGCACCAGGGATGTACAAGCGGGCGTCGCGGTCACCATTGGTACCGCGGGCGGACCAGGTACCACCGCTGTCACAACAATGGTATCATCAGCAAAAGCAAAAAATTTCTTCCGCACATCCTGATAAAGAAATTCGGGGCCAAGTGAAATCCCAAGGCCGAGGTAGAGGAAAAATGAAAAGAACATAACCCAAAAGTGCAACCGGGCAATCCATTTTAATTTGTGGTTCCGTTGAAGAAAAGTCATAGGACTTCCCTATTTTAGCATGTGCCGCATATCTAGACTTGATACTCAACGACACGCACGATCTCGTCGACCGCCGTGAAACCAGGTGGGGCCCAGCGACCATGGCATCGATAGAATGCCCACCGTTCACCAGCGCGCCGCCCCTAAAGCGAGGCGACCTGCCTGGTTCTCTCCCGCCATATCATGGCTGGTTGAGGCCATCCATCTCCTGACACTCATGCACAACTACAACTCAGCTTAGTAACCGTACCGCCTCAGCAGGATTCACTCGACGCCCCCCCTACATCGCTTTTCCCAGAAAAGGTGTATAATAGTTCCCGTAACCCCTAAAGTGGATTTTATGGCGACGAGCAATTCCGCGTTCATGAAGCCGATGCAGATCAGTGCCGAACTCGCAGCAGTAGTTGGTGCTGGTCCGATGCCCCGTTCCGAAGTTGTGAAGAAGCTCTGGGTCTATATCAAAAGCAAGAATCTCCAGGACCCCGAGAATAAGCGCAACATCAATGCCGATGAGACACTCAAGGCGGTCTTCGGTGGTAAGGATGTCGTGAACATGTTTGAGATGACGAAGCTCGTGTCCAAGCATCTCTCATAAACTAGAGAACATAGAGCTTCCCAAAAACCCCGGATTCTTCCGGGGTTTTTGTTCAAGTCTAGATCCCTTGTATCGGCCTATGAGTCAAAGCCAATCGCCCTGGGAGCATCCGCAGCAATTAGTTCTGAACCTCTATCTCGAAAGGATACATACCCATACCACAGGTGCCATGGAGCACGCCGGGCTGAAGCGTACCCAGAGCAATATCCGTCACGCCCGTTGGTGGTAGCGCACGGCTGATATCAAGACTCGGAACCCGAATCTGCGAGGAGCAGTCAAATGTCCCTTGGGTATCCACGCGCAAAACCGTCGGCAAGCCAGCCTTCACGGTACTCACCCGAGGCAGATAACCACCCTTAGCTGTTATTTCTACAATCTGCTGACCCTCAATAACACTCACATTGCTCCCAGAAGCCACCTGACTCTGGGGAGTGGCTCCTCCCATCTGCAAAAGTAGATAACCGAGGAATATAATAGCGACAGCAACAATGAAGCCGAAGATAATTTTCATAAGATTCAAGTTAAAAGTTGAAGATGGGTGGGATGAAACCGATAATAACGAGACTGTTCACAATATTCATAAGAGCAAAGAAGATTACAATAAGACCAGCTGACTTAAAAAATATTCCCGCTTTCGAGCTTTCTCGGATGCTGAACGAACTGAAGCTGATGAGCGCGAGAACTGGCAACGTCCCGATAGCAAAAGCAAACATGGTCAAAGCGCCCGCTATGAAGCTCCCCGTTGAAAGGGTATAAAGCTGCATTGACTGGGTGAAGCCACAAGGCAGGAAAAAAGTTGCGATGCCAACGAGGAGCGGCGTCAGTGTATGATTCAGTCTCGAAACGCCATACGCGTGTTTTGACAGAAATTTTGGCAGTGTCGGCTGCAATCGCTTCGCCCATGGAAAAACATCCAGGAGGTTGATGCCCAGAATAAGCATCACGAAACCAATGATAAGACTCAGGACAAAGGTCGTCATGGTATCCAGAGCAAAATTTGCCCCAAGTGCACCGATCACACCACCAAGAAGGAAAAAGGCTACCAGTCGACCAATATGAAACAATATTTGCGGCTTCATTTGATCCCCCTCCTTGGCGAAGGTGGCCGACATCGAGAGCACGAGTCCACCAACCACGGCCATACAGGACGAGAGTGAAGCTACAACACCGATCAGCCATGCCGTCCCGTATGAAACTGATCCGGTGTTTACCACATTCACGATGCCGGCCTTCTGCAACAAAACAAAGGCGACAAAAAAAGTGAGGGCGATTGGCAGAGCATACCAGAAGTCAACCCAACGTTTCACGACAGTTGATTTTTCTACCGAAAGACTGTAGCCATGCTTTTCGAGGAGACTGCTCAACTCAAGAGCGATGACTTCCGGTGAAGTATCACCAAAGTCACCTGTGACCTCAACGGAATGATGTTTGAGACTGGTTGTAGCCGAGGAGACTCTCGGATGTTCCGCGAGTTCTGATTCAGTCAGAAGAACGCAAGCATTACAGTGCATTCCCGAAACGTGAAAGGTATATGTTTTCATAATTTTGAATCCAACTTTATTGTTTTCAACCGAAGCGAGTTCGCCACTACTGACAGGCTCGAAAGAGCCATCGCGAGTCCGGCAAAGATCGGGTTCAGGATAATACCCCACAGTGGATACAAAAGCCCTGCAGCGACTGGAATTCCAATGACGTTATAGATGAAGGCCCAGAAGAGATTCTGTTTCACTGTGCGGATAGTCGCGCGAGCTAGTCCAATAACCTGAACCACTCGACGTAGATCTCCATGAAGGATGGTTACTCCCGCTGACTCAATCGCAATGTCAGTACCGGTCGCCATGGCGATCCCAACGTTCGCCTGCACGAGCGCAGGAGCATCATTAATCCCATCGCCTACCATCGCGACAACCCGACCAGTTGCCTGCAATGCACGTACTTTATCTGCTTTCTCATGAGGCAAGACTTCTGCGAGAACCGTATCGATGCCAGCTTCTTTGGCAATCTCTTGGGCTACAACCTGATTATCCCCGCTCAACAGGATTGTCCGAATACCTTGTTTGTGAAGAGAAGCGATAGCTGTAACCGCCTCGTCCTTGATCGTATCTGCAAGTGCGATGAATGCCACTGCCTTCCCATTTACCTCAACAATAACTACCGTCTTTCCCTCAGCCTGAAGCGCTCGAAGCTGAGGATTTGAACTATCCTTCTCCGGCTTATGAATAGAGACCTGTACGTCGAGCACCCGCGCTTCAACACCCATTCCTTCAAATACGCGGAAGTCCTCAGTCGGAGCAAAATCCAACTTCATTTCATTCACTCGAGCGACAATCGCTGCCGAAAGTGGATGTTCTGATTTCCTTTCAACACTCCCCGCCAGAACGACAATCTGCTGCTCAGTATAGTGGTTATCGAGAACAACGATGTCTGTCACTGATGGGTTGCCTTTGGTGATAGTCCCCGTCTTGTCAAAGACAACGGTATCCACTTGGCTCAAAAGTTCAAGACTCTCAGCATCCTTCACGAGGATGCCATGCTGTGCCCCCTTCCCAACCCCAACAATGATAGCCGTTGGTGTAGCCAGACCAAGCGCACAGGGACACGCAATAACCAGAACCCCCACAAAAGAAAGGAGCCCATAGGAAAGAGCTACCGTTTGGCCAAGAAAAAATGAACCGATGACTGCCCAGGCAAGCAGTGAGGTCAAGGCGATACCGAGGACGACCGGGACAAAGATGCTGGATATCCTGTCAGCCGTTGCCTGAATCGGAGCCTTCGAACCCTGAGCCTCTTCCACCATACGAATGATCTGTGACAGCAATGTATCAGACCCTATTTTGGTCGCCGCCAACTGGATGTTGCCTTGCTTATTGAGTGTGGCACCAATGACCACGTCCCCCACTCCCTTATCTGTCGGCATTGATTCCCCAGTGATCATGGATTCATCAACAGATGTTGTACCATCAACAATCTTCCCATCAACCGGGATCTTGGCCCCCGGCTTCACGATCACGATATCACCTACGACGACTGAACTCACGGGCACTTCTTCCTCTTTTCCATCACGTAGTACGAGAGCTGTCTTTGCCTGAAGATTGAGAAGTTTTTTTATAGCCTCACCTGTTTTTTCCTTCGATTTCGACTCAAGATATTTTCCCAGGGTGACGAAACCGATAACAACGATAACCACATCAAAATACGTATAGTCCGGGAGCTGAAACCGTTCGCGGAGCTGCGGCAAGAGCGTGATAAGGGTGCTATAGAGATATGCAGAAAGTGTTCCTATACCAATTAGCGTATCCATATTGGCAACCCGATAACGAGCAAACCGAACAACCCCCGCGATAAACGGCTGGCCAATCCAAAACATAACCACAGTCGCAAGAACCAGCGAAAGAACATTGAACATTTCCATCGGGAGTGGCACATTTGGAATCGTTGCCAATGACTTGGCCGCAATATCCCACAGCATAATGATGAAGACAATCAAGGCGAGCGGAAAAACAAACTCGGCTTTCGCTTGTTGGCTTACTCTCTCCGCGGCTCTTTGAGATTGCCCCTGGCCACTCCTCGGCGGGAGTGCCAGACTCCCTGGATCGATACTGGACGGAACGGATTGGGATGCAGCATGCGGACTCAGTCGGTATCCATACTTTATGACAGCCGCATTCATAGTCTCAACCGGTACATCTGTTCGATCAAATGAAACACGTGCCGTCTCCGTAACATAATTCACCTGGACATCGGTAATGCCCTCTACCTTGAGCAGTGACTTTGTGATGATTGCCGCACAACTGGCGCAATGCATCCCGGCCACGGAAAACGTTGTTTTGTTCATACTCCTGAATTACAAGCCATACCAAGCGCTGCGCCATCCTGAAAGCATCCCAATCCCATTCGTGAGAAAGGCTTCCACGGCATCAGCGTTATCGAGGACTTCGGATCGACTTGATTTGAGCCGAACGTCTTTTGTCATGAGGATTCCATTTTCGTGATGAGCAATAACCGCATTCAGAAAGCGAAGATCAAATGTCTGGTCGTATGCACCCAGTTTGGGAACGAGGGGATCCCTCACTGTTCGCTCATCCTGATACCAGTCTTTTTTCCAAGCATACAATTCGGCAATAGCCTTTGGTTCATCTTTCAAAATTGCCTCGGCGAGATTCTGCACCTCTACTCGCTCACTTTTCTTGGCCTGTTCCGCCACCAGCATTGCTCCACGATGATGGGCAATCATCGCGTTCACATAGCGCAGATCAAGTGTTCGATCAGCACGACCGAGGTTCATGGTATTCTTCTCATACATTGAGAGGCGATACTCCGGAGTCAGCGAGTACCCGATTGCAACACCCAGAATGCCCGTAATGATCATGAGGGCGACGGCTCGAGGAAGTGAGAGAGAGGATGGCATATGCGATTTCTAAATGGTTAAGAATCAATAATTATGTTGCTACTGTTTTCTTTTCAATCGATAGACTTTCAGGATCTCTTCGATTGCTTTCTGTTCCTGACCGCTCTTGATCTGCGCGATGGCACAAGTGCCAAGATGGTTCTCCAAGAGTGTATCCTCCACAACGGTCAGCCCCTGCTTCACCGCTGATGTCTGAGTGATAACATCGATGCAATAGGTATCCTTTGCAAGCATTTCCTGCAGGCCACGCACCTGGCCCTCAATAATCTTGAGCCGACGAATAAGCTTCTGTTTCGTTAAATTGGGCATAGCTTCTACAGTATTGAATAAGTATGTTTCTATCCTAACACCCCCCAGGGGGTATGTAAAGGGGCTTACCTCCAGTTCACTCCAACGGCAACCTTCTTTGCTAAATCGCAAAAATGGACTACCCTAGTCATAGAGTTCAGTCGAGAAAAACACGTGCTGAGGAAGATGTAATCCATAATTTTCTTACTATGCAAAAGAAGGAGAAGATGTCGAATGTTGCCATGCTTGGAGTCATCGGTGCTAGTCTGGCCGGGATCGCTGCGACGGCTTACTTTTTTTTCGGGCCAAAGGGCAAGATCCATCAGAAACACGCTCGGGCTTGGGTTATCAAGATGAAAGGTGAGGTTGTCGAACAGCTTGAACGTGCACGCGAAGTCACCGAGCCGGTCTACCACGCCATTGTCGATGCCGTCGCCAAGGAATACACCAAAGGACGAAAGGCAAGCAAGGAAGAGATCGAGGCGATCGCCAAAGATTTGAAGAAACATTGGAAATCCATGAGTAAGCTAGCACTGGCAGCCAAGGATAGCACACGCCAAAAAGCAACGCCGACTCGAAAAAAGAAGTAATTGCCCTCACAAACCAACCAAAAAGCGGGAGGATCCTGATCCTCCCGCTTTTTCAAAACGCTCCCAATGGCGAGATCAAAGAACCTGTTCTCGTCCTTCAAGCTGAGCAGCTATCGCCATGCACCGATAATGGCGCCCGCCGCGATCAGTGTCACCAACATATTGCCAATGCTCAGCCAAAACACTGACATCTTCCCGCCCCAAAGCGCCTGACCGTACGCCAGGGGTACCACAAATCCAATCCACACCCAGAAAGCATTATTGATGCCACCCAACGCACCGACATGTTTTGAAAGGCCAATATACCAAGCAAACACAAAGAACATGACCAGGCTCGCAATGAACTGTCCGATATATGCCTTGGGCATGTCCTTTTGCATCGCCGCTTGTTTTTCCGGGCTCCAGGTATCCATTCCCATCGCTTCCCGATATCGCCTTCCGAAAAGCGGTCCATACCAAATAGAACCAATCACCATACTCACAAGCGCCGACACAACAACTGCCCAATAATTGATTTCCATACTCTTCTCAAAGATTATCTTGTCTCCATTATTGAATGGCCGACAGGTATTGTCCATAACCCAATTGCTCCATTTCTTCTCTAGGGATAAATCGGAGTGCGGCCGAATTCATACAGTAGCGCAATCCCCCGCGCTCGACTGGCCCATCGGTAAATACATGTCCCAAATGGTTATCACCGTACCGGCTCCGTATCTCGGTCCGTGTATTGAAAAATCCCCTGTCTACTTTTTCAACAATGTACCGCGCATCGAGCGGCTTCACAAAACTTGGCCACCCCGTACCACTATCGTATTTATCTGCCGACGAGTAGAGAGGCTCCCCGCTGAGAATATCAACATAAATCCCGGCGGTATGATGATCATTGTAGTCATTGCGAAATGGTGGTTCAGTCCCCTCTTTCTGAGTCACAGTAAACTGAATGTCAGAGAGGGTGGCCCGCAGTTCCGCATCACTCGGTTTAACATAGCGTGAGAAATCCAAGTCCTTCGATTCCTTGTCCCCCGATGCCGCAGCCTGAACCGGTTCTCGATTCATCATTCCATCCTTTCCCACAAGTTCCTCCCAGCTCCTCGTGCCGAAATACTTTTTCAAAAAAGCATCCCGTCCGCTTGATTCTCGGTAGGCACAGTACTTGACGGCATTCTCCTCAGCGTAATTCTGATGATACTCTTCGGCAGGATAAAAGTTCTTGTAGGGTAACACCTTAACCACAACTGGCTTCTCAAATGCCTTGGCACTATCGAGTTCTCGGATCGCTTGCTCGGCAATCAGACGTTCTTCCTCGGAACGATAAAATATCACTGCTTGATAGCTCTCGCCCCGATCATAAAATTGTCCAGCAGGATCAGTGGGGTCGATATGCATCAGGTGATAGTGCACGAGATCTGTATACGTCGTGACATGCTCATCATAATAAATCTCTACCGCTTCCCGATGTCCGCTCTTCTCACTGGTCACATCACGATAGGTCGGATTGACGACTGCTCCTCCGGCATAGCCAGATACAACCTCTACCACCCCGGTCGCTTTTTGCAGATCACTCTCCGTGCACCAGAAACAGCCCCCAGAAAAATATGCCCGTTTGTACTGTGCGAGTTCCTCTGGTGATTTTTTCATATGTTTTCTTTGACTATAATCCAAACAACTTTGCTTTGGTATACTGGGAATTTTTACCTCCCCTACGGTTCTCGTGCCTTTCATATACCAGTACCCCCCAACGAGGATAAGACCAGCGAGAGCACTCAAGACTATGAGATATATTCTTCGCATATTTTTCCTTCAAGCAATTGCCGTTTTTCTCCAAGCCACTCTTGGGAAGAAGGCGTCTTTCTCACTCCGCGTCCAGCAACACACTGGAGTTGCACATTACCCACCACTTACTCTTCGCTGACCAAAGGGTAGGGCTAGGTTGCAAACACGTAAAAATGTTTCCATTAAAATCTATAGCGCCTGTAGTATACCAGGTTCTCGCCCCCCCTCCAGTGGATAAAGAGGTATGAGCCTCAAATTTCAGTGCTCCACAAGGTGCGGATGCTCTATAGTTAAGTTACCGTTCAAGGGGTAACTCCTTTTCTACAAAGGCCAAAGACTGCGGGGTAACCTTCCATCTGGGACAGTTCCAGAAAAAAGACCGCCCTCAATATCTGACAGACGGTCTTGCTTCAGCGACACTTCGCTTTCAAGCTCCTCCCCTTATTCTGCTGTAGCAGCAGTTTTTGCAGGAAGCTTAATATCTCGGACTGATGTCGCGGTGACATTCATTCCCGTCACCATACCCTTGACGGTCACCCTATGCCCGGCGATCACTAGACTCTTGTCAATGGGCTTCCATTTACGGTCGACAAAGGAGGTATTGGCATCCGTCGTCACAGTGTATGTTTTATTACCCTTCATCATGACCAGTGTCACACCATCAAAGGACACCACTTTCCCAGGAATAGTCCGTTTGTGGGCTTTCGCCATTCGCGTAGCCTTTTTGAGCTTCACTTGTTCGGCTTTCTCTTTGCCTGAGAGGTGATCCGTGTTCTTGGCAGCGACCGCCTGTCCCATACTCATGAAACCAAACGAGGCTACCAGCAAAAACAGTCCCGCCCTCAACCATGTTTGCTGTTTCATATTGCGTACTCTAATTATTACTTTTCCAGTCTATCACAAATCCTCAACATCTGACTCAACCAAAAAAGAGTGGCTTCTGTAAGCCTCTATTCATAAAGTTACCACTTCATGGAACAGTCTCCGAACCTTTGGACGGGAGAACATTTTCACTGATCTTGCTGTATCACTGAGAGGAAGACAAGAGTCTTCTTGAGTGTGTACGAAAAAGAAAAAGAGCTGGTCAGGCTCTTGTTGCTTTACGACCATGGATCTACGACTTGCGACCTAGTGCGTTTCCCAGTAGGCGAGTCCACTTCTTTGGACTTCCGAATCTTTGGATCGCTGGGCAAAGAACCGATTCAGATCTGCTTCAAACTCGAAGGCCATCTTGAGGCCAGCTTCGATATCCTGCCGTGACACCCAGACCAGACTCTTGCCTTCGAGTAGGCGCAGATCCGAGAGCTCCACCTCCACATCACTCACGAAGATGTTTTGCTCGCAATCCCGTGCATCGATGTAGCAGCAGAACAGTGTATGTCCTTTCAAAACATAGGGTTGTCCCGTCCGGAGGTCGATGAGTTCTTCGGCCATCTCACGAACGGCGGCCTCTTCCGGAGTCTCCCCATCTTCCACATGTCCGCCGAGGAGGTCAGGCATGTTTGGGAAGGGAATCCAGTCCTTGTTGTCCCGAAGAAAAGCTAGAACCGCATCTTTCTGTGGGTTGTAGAAAATGATACCGCAGCCCCTTTTGGCCATGGCAAGTCCCCCGTCACATCCTCCTTTTCGCTAGGAGTATAGCTGTTGCAAAAGTCATTACTTGCAACGAGACATCATACTCTGTCTTTTTTTCTTTGTCCATACTTAAGTTCGAATCCATCCTGGGTAACAAAAAACAAGGCTCTTTACAGCCTTGTTTTCTTAGCTCCA
>CAYLPD010000006.1:2664-5386 GCA_964385515.1 uncultured Bdellovibrionales bacterium | reverse complement strand
TTTTCTTAGCTCCAGCTAGTGGATGAACTTAGAACCTTAGATTGAGGAGAAATCAAGAAAAGTTTAGAAAAACCGGGGTGGGTGTTGGTATGAAAAAGCAAAAGACCCGGCGGAGTAGTCTTCTGCTCGCGGGTCACTTCTTCCGCTGTGGATAGGCAAGTCGCCACTCTGCGACGTGCGGTTCCAGTTTGTCCAGATGATGACGCACCGTCACACCTCGGCCTTTGGCCAACAGGCAAAGTGGGGTTCCCCGGATCACCTGAAAGCCACTGTCGTCGTCAGGCCCTTCGTGGCAGGTGATTTCGCCCGCCAAATGGATGTAGCAGTCGCCACCACCCATCTCACCAACGTATGGCCCAGAAACATCAGCGGACTCACCGGGCTGGACTGTGACATCCTCGCCGTAGCCCAGCCCCGTCTCCATGCCAAAGGCAATGACAGGGTACGAGGTACTGTTGATTACTTTCATTTCTTAGTCTCCTCTGAGGCGTTAGCGATTTTGCCAACATATAAAGATACTGCTTCGTATCAACAGTGTCAATAGTAAAATATAAATAAGGGCTCAAATAGGCCTCTATTTTAATGTTGCTCGCTTGGCGTAACAGCTTTCGAGCATTTAACTGGGAGAAGGCCTTCCCTGATCCTTCAGTTACCCTGAAACAAACTCGGGCACTCCTCGTGCTTGTTTAAAAAGAAAAAGGCCGCTGGGTGATACCATACGGCACTCAAGGTGGTTTTCGCATTGGAGAAGCAAATGATGCCTAGGCGTCATTGAAGCACTCGTAGAACCCCCGGCGGGTTTTGACCGGCTTCACGACTTCTGCGGAGTTGTGGTCGAAGAGGAACAGGGCGAACGCGTGATAGGGAAAACCACGTTCCACCCAGTATTCAGCAGCTTCGGGAGATTTCCGCTGGAGCGCTTCGATTGCGTGCGTCTGGAGGACGATGTAACCGGGATAGTCCGGGACTTCAAGCCCCGTCTCCACATCATGTGTGGTATCACCTTCGTTTGGCGGCACACCATCGTGCGAAAACAGACACGGAACTTCGACCCCGACCCACTGCTCACGGATCTGAAGCGGTGCTCCCCCGCGTGGGACGGAAGTGAAGCGAATCGTCCCCAGATCTTCCATTTGGATTTGGCGCATGAGAAACCTCTCGTTCAGGAACACATGCCAACACAGGCAAGATGTAATAAAGTAATCACGAATAAGGCTAGAGGTCAATGATCAGCCAGAACCCTGCCCTAGGTAACAAAAAACAAGGCTTATGGTGAGCCTTGTTTTTAGCTGCTCGCTTGGCGGGACGCGTTCCGAACATTTGAGTAGGAGAAGGTATTTCCTGATCCAAAAGTTAGCTTGAAGCAAATCAAAAATCTTTTACTTATTATTTGAAAAAGAAAGAGGCCCCGTTTCCTTTCGGATTCGGGGCTCAGTGCTTCACGCAGCGTTGCTGCGGAAAGCTAAGTTACTTCTTCTCATCAGCCTTCGGACGCAGAAGTCGGAACGGAAGTCCCAGCCAGCGTTGCCTTGGCCTTGCCGATGGAATCGGGCGTCAGCTTGTCGAGGTCGAAGCCGAGCTTGGCCGCGAACTGTTTCAGCACGTCGCCGTAACCCATGGACCTTGCCTTCTCGACGAGACCGAAGATGGTCTCGTTCGGCATCGCCGCGAACTGCTTCAGCACATTGCCGCTGCCGGCCTGGCCGTTGCCGCCCATGTCGATGATGCGCACCTCGTCGATGTTGCCGAGGCCTTGCCCGATGGCTTCTGCGACCGGCACCATGATCTCCTTGGCGACCGCGCCGACGGCCGTGAGGACCGGGGGCAGCGCTTCGAGGATCATGAGGATCCGGCCGGTGTCGTCGAGCTTCGCCAGCGCCTGTGCCCGTGCGTCGATGCCCTCGGCTTCGGCCATGAGCCTGGCCCTGGTGACATCGGCTTCGGCCATGCCTTGGGCGCGTGAACCGGTTGCCTTGGCCTCGAGGTTGGCCTGTTCCACAGCAGCGGCCGCGAGACCCTTGGCACGCTCGCCGGCGGCTTCAGCTTCGGCTTCGGCCTGAGTGGCCTGTGCCAACCGCGTGCGGCCATCGGCTTCAGCTTGCTGCTTGGCCAGATTGCCGGCGGCTTCCTTCTCGGCAAGGACGCGAGTGGCTTCGCCTCGTGAAACGGCTGCCCTTTGACCGGCATCCGCTTCGGCGACCGTCGCTTCGCCCTTCTTGGTGGCTTCGATGACGGCGCCTTCACCACGCTTGGTGGCTTCGGCAACTGCGGCATCGCCCTTCTTGGTGGCTTCGATGACGGCCGCTTCGCCACGCTTGTTGGCCTGAACAATCACGGTAGCGTTCATCTCGGCTTCGGTCCGCTGCCTGATCACGTCTTGCAACGCGATCTGAGCTTGGGCCTCGGCCTGCTCGGCGGCGACACCGGCAACCTTGAGCTTCTGACCTTCTTCGGTGGCAGCGATCTCGGCAGCGATCGGCACACGGGCCTTTTGAGCCCCGACCTTCGCTTCGTTGTCAGCGATCTGCATGTCGCGGTCGCGCTCGGCATCCGAGATCGCGAGCTGTGCGCCAGCCTTAGCGATCTCACCTTCACGCCGCGCGGTTGCCGACTGGACATCGGCATTGCGCTTGGCTTCTGCTTCGCCAATCGTGGCTTGCGCAACGACTTCCGCCGTCCGCTTCTTGCCGAGCGACGTGATGTAGCCGGCTTCGTCGGTGAC
>CAYLPD010000006.1:0-2564 GCA_964385515.1 uncultured Bdellovibrionales bacterium | reverse complement strand
TTCTCGTGTTGGTGTTGGTCGACGCTTGTTGCTTGCTGATCGTCCGGTAGAACAACCAGCCAACAAAGGCGATCACCAGACCGGAGACGGCGCCGACGATGCACGAGTACACGAGGGACATGCCCAAGTGCGTCGCGATGGCTCCGGCGGCACCGAAGCCGAGACCGAACAGAAACAGGTTGCGCAATGACAGCAGGCTCGGCCCGCTATCGCCATGCGAAAGCCCGTCGCTCAGTTCGACATCACCGTCGTGGCCAAAAAGGCTGGCTCCGAGGATGCCAAGGACCGAAATCCCAAGCAGCATCACAAAGCCCATCATCTGAGAGATTTCCATGATTCCATTTTCCTTTCACACTATTTCACTGTTTCCCTTCATCATCCGGCTGGTAGAGGCGCGCTTGGAACGCTCGCCACTTTCCATTGATACGCTGGATGTTGAAGAGGACTACTTGAGCACCTGGTTTCGGAAACACCTCACTCTGCCACACATTCCTGTGTGGTGCGAGTGAAAATGAAACATCACCACGATACCCGGCTACGGTCGCAAAGGCACAAGGATCGACGGTATCAAGACCATGCAATCGCTTTACAGTGCCAACACAGCCACTTTCGGTAGGCTTCGATATTGTCACATCGAAATACTCGCTTTCTGGGTGAGTAATAACACCCTAAATTGTCAAAGGGCTGTCCTGAAACCCTTTGAGGTTAGACACATCAGGACTAAAGACTGTATCAGAAAGTCTACGGATTGTCAATCAGAACGTAATAGCCCAATAGTTTGGAAACACCTAGACTACAAAGTCTTAAGTTACCAAGCCATATGCCCTACACCTCCAACCCGAAACAAATCCTCAAAAAGTTCATCAGGAACAATCCGGGCATCAAACCAAAAGAAGCTATTTACCTCACGGGCCTGCAAGAGCTCTGTAAGGATGAAGACGGCATCAGGGAGCTTCGGGGGTATGTTGAGCAACAGGCCAGTCCTCGGACGTGGTATCGAACCGCCAAAGATATGGAAAAGCTGAATAAAGGGCAAAAACAGGAGCATTGCCACGCTTGGCTAAAGCAGGTCGATAGTCAACTAAAAGCATTTACTCCCCTCAAAATCCATCATTTGCTCTGTAAAGAATTGTAAAGTATAATTGTGGATATGACTGAACAAGAAAAAAGCATATTAGAGCGAGTGGCTAATCATCCTGCAGGACTGTTATACCCAGTTCTTATGTTCAACGTAATTGGCGAACACAAAAACAACAAGGAAATTCACAGACTCATAAGCGAAGGATACATTGAGGAAATTCCATATCCAACACCTTCTGGAAAAATGCTCACGGGATATAGAGCAACCAAAAAGGGACGTTCTGTATTTTATCCACTCACAAAGAAAGTCTGGTATCTACTAGGAGGCGATATAAGAACGGCCATTTTTTCAATTATCACCTCCGTTATAACAACAATTGTTATAACCGCTATTTCAAATACAAACTCTCAATAACAGTATGTCAAAAAAAGAATTTCACACTGCCAAAGAATTAGCTGAAAAGCTAAGAGTGAACATTATGACTATTTACCGCTACATAAAGGCCGGAAAAATCAGTGCTCACAAAATTGGAAAAGAATTTCGTATTGAAGCCAATGAGTACAGTAGATTTTTAGATAATGTAAAGACAAAATAATATGCAAACAACAGCAGAACTAAATACCAAGTGGTGGTATAGATTGATAAAGGTTACTTATTTGCTTTTTTATGTATTGGTCTTAGTAATTTCGCTATCCCTTATTATTTCGGAATATAAGCCAATAGTGGATGCAAAAAATTCAGTCGTAAAATGTAACAATGGGCTCTATCAGATGCCTGAAGAAATCGGCATCTCTTTATACAGCTATAGTGAAGATATTTCCTACGAAGATGACAAGAAAGCCAGGGTTGCGTGTCTAACTAATTCAGATTTGGGCGAAATAGCTAAGTCCGTTTATCCAGTCTACAGCGAAATAGACAATGAGGAGCTAGGGAAACGCATCAGAGAAAAAGGCGATTTCTCATCTCTAAGCAGAGTAAGCATAGATGAAAAGAATTATTCCCTCTTTATTGCTCACACAAATAGGGACTGGGTGAAGATGTTAGGGTTCTCTCTACTAGCTATTTCTACGACTGCTGTAGTGTTCGAGTTTTTCAGGCGAGTTTTCTATTATATTTTTTTAGGGAAGATATTTCCCAAGAGAAAAAATGAGAGCAGTAATCTTGGCTAGAGTTTCAACCGAAGAATTACTCGTGATGAGTATGACAAGAAATTGAAAGACTACAAGGAAAAACAGCACGATATAGCTTTGCGATTAGAAGAACTCACCAATGCGGATGAAAACTACCATATTACCGCAGCCACGCTCTTTTCTCTGGCCAACCGAGCTCTTGAAATCTTTGAAAGTTCTGAAGTAAACGAAAAACGACAGTTGCTGAATTTCTTACTTCAGAACTGCCGTCTTTCTGGGAAAAACTTCGCGTTTGAGCTCCGTTCTCCCTTTGGAATGATGCTTGAATACGCACATCATCCCTCAGTGCTCCG
>CAYLPD010000005.1:44617-45410 GCA_964385515.1 uncultured Bdellovibrionales bacterium | reverse complement strand
CGAACGGTCAGGTGAGCAATGCGTCCAGCAAGAGCGCGGTGGAGTACTCCCGTTACCGCGCATCGTCCTGAGTCGTGAACCCGAGATTCGCCTGGCGACGGCCTACTGGCTCACACGCTGAGTCGCCGAAAGCTTGTCACTTACGGTGAATGTTATCGCTTGTCGATAACTGTCGCAATATGTTATACTGTATCCAGTACTTTTCATGGTTGACCAACGTGGCCCACCCCTCCGCTAAAGATCTGGTTCTCATTAGCGAAGTCGCTCGTGCGGCCGGCGTTCACGTACGCACGCTGGAACGATGGGCCACGGCCGGGAAGATTCCTCAACCGAAGAAGTTGAAAGCGAATGGTCGGCGCGTCTATACAGTGGCGGAATGTGAGACAATCATACGTTTCGCTAAAGAGGTCGACCCCGCTTGAGTGAGCAACAGCAACAGGAGGCCCTATGACCAAAGACTCCAAGCTTGAACTCGCCGCGAAGTGGTTCGAAAAACTGAATCAGCCCAGTTCGGGCATGTATCAGATTTCGCATGCGGGACGCATAAATTCGGCTGTGGTATTCGAGCCTGCCAAGGTCCTTGAGATGATTCGAAGGACCAAGCGCGAGCGAGTGGCAGAGCACCGGCTCGCCGTCGCCGATTTCACCGCAAAGCCGCAAGTTCGGCGAAAGAAGAAGTAACCTGCAACAGGTTCCCGCGCTACCTCATGGTGGCGCTTTTTTTATGACCCATAGTATGGATGATCGACTCGCGCCATTCTTCGAGGCAAACCATGTGCCCGAGGTGCATCAA